>JAGLML010000099.1 GCA_023140035.1 Thermoplasmatales archaeon | reverse complement strand
CTGTTTTTCTGTGCTTGCTTAGCTTCTTTTATGTCATTTTCTGTACTTGTTTTTATAGCATCGCACAACAAACAGTAGCCAATTTCTTGTAGAATTATACCTTCTCTTCTGAAGTCAGGTGTTGAGTTAAGCCATAAGGAAGTATTACAGTTGTCATATAATTTATACACATCTGTACCGTAACCTTTTTGCAGGTATCCATCGTGTAGTGTTTTAAAAATTGCAAACATTTGTCTTTTTTCTTTTCTCTCCATAGCTTTTAATGATGCAGTTTCTTTAACTATTGCAATTCTGTTTTTATTAGTTAATCGTGTTCCATAATCAGGATATGATTTACCTTTTTTATCTGTTGCTCCAGAAACAAAAGCAGCTGGTGTAAGGCTATTGAGTTCTATAATTTTTGGTATCTTATGAAAAGAGCTGCTTAATGTTGTTTTAAGATATCCACTTCTAGTCAATTCAGACATAAATAATGGGTTACCTGGTTCTTCGTTAGATATATAATGCGCCAATCTAGTATCAATTCTAGTTACATCCATGCCTGGGAACCATTTGAGAAAGACGTTATGTACATCTGATAAACTTTTATGTGGCAACTCTTTTACAGATTTATGCTGAGTACATTCAGTTACTACATGGTCAGGATAGCCGAATTCTTTGTTCTTGACATGTCTACAATTGTAAAAGAACTGACAATCTTCGCATACATCAGTCATCAGTCATCCTCCAAAATAATCAGACACTTAATATCCTTCCAACTTATGAAAGAAGTTTTTTGAGTGGTTGTAAAAATTATGCCAGCTTCATCAGCATCGTCTACAGTTCCACGCAATACAAAGCCGGTCTGGAACTCTAGCTCACATTTTTTACCTATGAACTTTTCTCTTCCGTTCCGCATTCATGTGTATTCTTTTTCTCCTTTATGTTTTCACTATTTTCTTAAAAAAGTAACGAGCTATAGTTGTCCCGAACAGTTTGAGGAACTGCCAACCCCATATTTTATATACTGTGGCAGTTGAAAGTTTTTTTTATGTTCTTGTTATCAGTGGTTCTGTTTCATCGAAAACAAATTCTTTTCACTGCCAAACATCATGGATCTCTGGGTACTAAGCTCTGTGTAACACTGTTAAAATCACTATTTGTCGGTTGATTGATTTTGGTACCTAATGGCTAAGTTCAGCATCAACAGGTACGTTTATTGCACCATCCTCTGGATATGGAATTACTGGTCATGAAATCTCCTTACAGATTGTAATATGTACCAATTATTACATTTTTTATTCATGAATTTCATGATAAACTGTTGTAGGTACTCCTTATCAAAATCTGTTAATCCTTCTGATTCAGTTGTTTTAATCTGAAGCTGTTCAATAGCTTCTCCCTCTCCATAAGAACTAGTTGCAGATTCCTGACAATCTTCACCATAAAGTAAACGCATAACACATGACTCAACTACATCCCTACTCTTCTTATAGTTAGGTCGCATAACAATTATCTCGTCAAGTAGATATTTAAATAGGTCGTCATCTGATGCTGCTAAATTTGCCAGTCTACAAAAACTAATTTTCATGTAAAGGTTGTGGAGATTCAGTAGTTGAGTTGTGTCCATCATTTCCTCAACAGAATGTCTCGAACAAGTTGGGCACATACAGGGTAGTTTACTCTTGTATTTGTTAAATGGAACAGGACTAAGTGATGAGGGTTCAATATACTGACCATATCGTGCTCCAATAGTGGGAGTTGAAGAATCATAAGTGTAACGTAGATTCATCTTTTGTGCTAACTTTGCAAGTACAACCACAAATAACGGTTCGCTCCAACCTAAGAAGTGAAAACATTTAGGGATGGTAGAGACGAAACGCAGTTGTTCAATCCATGGTAAGTCCGCATCTGATTTATGTATTGACAGGGCAATACAATATCCATCGTATTCATGGCCTTTGGTGAGGTCCTCGTACCACATCTTTAGTTCATCGTAGGTCTTTCCTTGGATAACGCCCCAGAGTTGCATATCATAGTCTTTATTGAATTCCCACATTAGGTCGGCGTTTTTGTTAGATTGATACATACATTTTAGAAATTGGTCTTTGTTGTAATTCTTGGAAAAATGGTGTGGTGGAATATCTAATGTGAAGGCGATATGTGCTATTCGTTGTTGCCAACGTAGAACATCAAGGGAAGCAACCCTTTTGTCCATTGTTACGACCTGGTATCCTCCACTATCAGCGTAGATTTTGAGTGTCTTACCATCGAAATGTCTCCTATTCTTATCCCATCCAGTAGTAAAAGGGCTTACCAGGAGATTGTTGTAGAAAATAGGACAATTGTTGGTCCAATACTTGAATTCTTCTTTTGAATCATAGTTGACTACTGGAAGATAAATTGCTCGTGGACTCATGCCAACGCCTTCAAGGGGTCTTTTCTGGTTGTATCAACTTTGCGTAATTTCTCCCTTAATTCTCTCTGTTTAGGCGATTGGTATTCAGATTCAAAAGCATAGTTATGTCCATCTTCCTTCAGATGTTCAACAATTTTAGGGGCGAAATTTAACTGTTTTAAAATCAGGCTGTAGAGTGTATCATCGATTTTCTCCCTTTTGACCATGTATCGAGTATGTTCAGCATAACTAATGTCTTCATCACTGTATGCCTGTTTTCTTTCGGTTCCATCTTCAATGTTGTCAATGTATGATGGGTCTAATTCTCTAAATAGTATTCTAATTAGTTGGAATATTTCTGATGTAAAATTTGGGTATTCCTTCTTCACTGCTTCTTGAATTACTTCTGTTTTAGTCAGTTTTTGTGTAATCTTATCGAGTATCTGTAATAATAAGGGATGCAAGGATTCAATATAATGTCTATCTTTATCATATGAAACCGTACCATTTAATATTGCTTTCTTGCCATCTTCAGACCTGGAGCTTATGTATTCAATAGCTTTATGTACATCCCTCCCATGTATGCCACCATTAATTACACATATACAGAATTTCCGCTGTTCTGGTATTGATAATGATTTACATGCAATTATTGCGTCAGTTGAAACCAATGGCCCATTTGTTTCAAATAGTTTTATTCGTTGTTTCTTGGCATAGATGAGATTTCCGATTTGTTCAGGTGAAAGTGGTAAAACTTTGCTATATTCCCGATAAGATTCATAATTACCATTCTTCCATCGTATGTATATATGGTTCTCACGTTCTATTGATGTTAGTTTAACATGATGAAATAGTGAGGCAAGGGCTACTTCACATCCTTCATCCTCAGTATAATTTCTGATGATTACTGGAACTTCACGGTGCTTAAGATGCTTCAGCGCCTCGTATATATCCTGACCTTTACATATCTCAAATTTGTCCTTAAAAGGTCTAACGATGACTGGGTCTATCTGCCCGATTTCTTTAATGTTCTCTGCAATCTTCTTGACATCTTCTTTACAGATTGTCTGATGCTGTTCCCGGTTTGGAGTTATGTCAGCGATAGGGATGGTTTCTACTTTTTCTTCTTTGTTAGCGGAAACGGGTTCGGTCTTATCTTTTTCTTTTCCAGTTATTATGTCCTCAGCCTCCAGTGGAGTCCTGGCACCTGGAGGCTTTTCAGACCAAAAGAGTGAGTTTTATACTCCAATTTTTGGTGCTGAGCCCCATATATAAATGAGGGTTTATAAATCTTTTCAATACCTAGTGCCAACAGGAGAAATGATAAAAATAAGTTGTATTGTATAAATATCAAGATGTTCCTCGATGTCTTTTGTAAAACAACGTCCTATGCCACTTACTGACAAGTTGGTAGAGAATCCCTTAGTCAAAAAAGAATCAAAAACTTTTTAACTACCATTTTATTTAGTAATTATATCTAATTTTTATCTTTAAAATAGTTATTATTGGGTTAACATAATATAAAAAAATATTTAAACACCTTTCTAATTTGCACCCAGCACCAAACTTATTTGGGGGAGAAAAATGTACGAGTTCATTTGGCATTGGACGAAGGGTAACAAAAAGATTTATACAAGGAGAACTGACGTTGCTGAGAAGGCAATGAAAGAAGGTTTTTTGGTAATGGGTATAAAGGAAAAACCCCATATTTTCAAAAGTTAAGGTTGTATATCTCCAATAAATCTTTCTTTTTTATCTTTATTCTTACGGAAGTTTTTTATTAGCCTTTATCATTTGCCATCTAGAAATATGTCTGATTTAGATTATAATGAGCTATTAAAAAAAGTTCAAAGCATAACTTCAACTAAAAGCGTCGAGGAAGATCGTTTTAAGGTGCCAAAAGCGGACATATTTTATGAAGGTAATACAACTGTGCTAAGAAATTTTGATAAGATAACTGATGCATTAAATCGTGAAGCAAATCATCTATTGAAGTTTTTCTTAGGGAGCATAGGTACTGCAGGTGAGATATCTGGAGGAAGAATCACTTTTCAAGGTAAAATTCCTGCAAGAACCATACAGGATAAACTTGTTGAGTATGTAAACACCTACGTTCTGTGTTCAGAATGTAATCGACCAGATACTCATCTTGTTAAGAAAGGAAGGACAATACTTATTAGATGTG
>JAGLML010000098.1 GCA_023140035.1 Thermoplasmatales archaeon | reverse complement strand
GATAAAAAGCCAATTTTTTTACGGCAATTCACACAGTATTTTGCCATTATTCCTCCTCCAAATCTACAATTTCATAACATATAATTCTTTAAAAACATACCCTAACCTTGCAATTCTCATTGAAAAGTTTATTCAAAATCATCTGGCTTGAAAGTATGGGATTGAACTATCATAGGCATTACATAATAACCTTCGTTCATTGCCTTATCAACAATGTCAATCCTTCTTGTAAAAATCTTATTACTTCCGTTTGTCCAATGCCAAATGATTCCTGACATACCCATCTTTCCTATGTCGTACGAATTGGATATACAAATTGCAATACAAATAATTTTCTTTGCTATTCTTTAAAAACATACCCTTATGCTGATTTCATTTCCACATTGAAATCTTTGTTAAACGTGGTCTAATCAAAAACAATTTGCTAGGTTAATTTATTATTCATACGCCAATGGAACTGCGATGAAGACGCTCTAACAAAGCATAACAATTGATTTGATGCTATTGAACTACAAAAAAAATAATTGCTCACTCTGTTCGATTTACCAACAACGTGTCACCAGTGAGTGTGTAGCCCTTCTCCTTAACCCATTTCTTAATACCATCTGTAATCTTTGTTTTTCCCAGAGCAATGCCCTTGTTATTTTTAGACATCTTTGCAATCCGTTCTTCTAACTTCTTGATGACTGTTTTATCCTCCTGCTCATGAATTGCTTTGTGTGGTTCGGTCATCATAACTCGTACACCACTTAACACCTGGTCCTTGGTATAACTTTGAACCTTGCCACCATCTACTGATGCACTCCAACCCTTCTTAAGGGGACACACCTTCATAATTTGCCGACCTTTATGCCTCACTGATAAATCATGGTTGCTTGTTTTTGAGAGCACAATATCATTGATTTTCCACAGTGCATCTATCAACTCCATCAGTTCTTTTCTTGCCTCCGCACTCCTCACGTATTGTAGATTGCACAACTCTTGGTATTTCTCTTCTTCCTTTGGCAGTGAGTTCTTGGGCTGTTCTTTCTTCTGTTCAACCTGTTTGGTCACATCATTTACCTTATCTTTTATTGGTTGTTCAATATCTTTCATGTTTACCTCCATGGTCTTTCTCGACCAATTCAAAAATATATTCCCAAGTATTTTGGTTCTTTTATTTCAACCAGAATTTGATAGAACAAGATTTGCACGTAGTTAGGACTAGGTAATAATAATATATTCTCCTCATCTCAATCTTAATGGGAGGGTGGTTTAAAACTCGAAATCAAATTAAATTCAAAGGATATAATATACTATTGCCTCATATTAGGCGACTATTGTGGATTGGAATAGTTTAACAAACCTAAACCTATCCCAAAACTCACTTTACTTACATAAAAACCGAGAAGGTAATCTGACAAATGTTCACTTAATAAATGATAGAAGCTGTCTCATTATTGGAAACATCCGTGGATGATGTTCTAAAAGCCTAAAGAACAATCTGTTGTTTAATAAAGTGCTAGTCGCTTGTTGATTCATTGGCGTAGTAACATCTATCGTTCCTCAGCTGTTCTTCCCACTAAAATCAGTATAAATTGTTACAAACGTTGAATAAAATTGTTCTTGGAGAAACATTTAAATTCTGTTACTGTATAGCATGCATATAAAAATTTTAGGGAGGATTATTTTTAGATGAGATTTCTTCTTCTCAAAACATCTGGAGGATGGAAATCATTAGGTGTTAAAGGAAATATTACAAATGATCCATCAATTTACCCTCCTTTAGGTTTACAATATTTGGGATCAGTATTAGAACAGGAGGGTCATAGCGTTGAAATTATTGATTTTGGTGCTGAAAATGTCTCAATAGAACAGTTGAGAAATTCTCTGATGTCGTCAGATGCTGTTGGAATGGGTGTCTATACGGACAATTACAAAACTGTAGCAGATATTTCTAAAACTATCAAAGAGATGGATCCTGACATCACCCAGATCATTGGTGGACCACATTGCACATTCCTTAAAAAACGATCTCTCTCCGATATACCATATGCAGATATTTGTTGCGAAGGAGAAGGTGAAAGAGTAATTATAGATATAATTCGGTTCTTACAAGGAAGAAAAAACCTTCCCAGCATCCATGGTATCCACTACCGAGACCATAGTCAAATAAAATCAGGGAAACCGGTGAGAATTATTGATGATTTAGATTCCATACCATTTCCTGCACGTCATCTGGTAGAGAAATATGAATATGGGAGGTTTCTGGGCTGTTACCCGTTTAAGCGAAAATTTACTGCTATGATATCAAGCAGAGGGTGTCCTTTTCGTTGTCGTTTTTGTGTTCGATGTGGTAATGTAATAGATGGTTATGGTTTTCGAAAACGGTCTGCTGAAAATGTTGTCAAGGAAATAGAGGAAATAGATGGGAAGTATGGTTCGGTGGTAATCTGTGATGATAATTTTCTTGCTGATGTGAAACGAGCGCATAAAATATTTGACATGCTTATAGAGCATGGTACTGGTATAGATATGTTGATCATGGGAGCTCGGGTGGACTCAGCGGAAAGAGAACTGTATAAAAAGATGAAGAAGGCAGGTGTCAAATATCTAGGCTTCGGACTTGAATCAGGGAACCAAGATGTACTTGATTTTTATAATAAGAAAATCACGTTACAACAAATTCGAGAGGCTGTTGATTTAGGGAGCGAAATGGGGTTTTTAATGTCTGCTACCTTTATGTTTGGTGCACCGATAGAGACCAGAGACCATATTGAAAATACAATTAAGTTTGCATGTTCTTTACCACTTGATATGGCATTTTTTGGATCGTTGCACTATAGGATGGGGGCAGATTTGTGGGTTGAAGCAGTAAAAAATAAAATCATATCTGAAGATGAATTTACGGTACCAGCCGATTCACGTAGAGGACTTGGGAATTTCATACCGGAAGAACTGCAAACATATACTGAACAGGCATTTCGACGTTTTTACTTAAGACCTCTTTTTATACTAAGTAGAATCTACAGAGCTTTCTTACGAAAGGATTATGGTTTAGTAAAAAGAGGTTTACATTATATAATTAATTCTTAGATGCAAATAATCCGGGTGTATTACCATATTGCTTAGCACAAAATAATAATTTTCAACTGGGTTTTTTCATCGTTGAATAATCCACTAATAAAAATAAAATGTAATAGATAAAATTTAAAATATTCCTTGGTGTCCCTTGTAATATTATTGATATTTTAATGCATCCATGCAATTCTCACATAACAAACGTCCGTCAACATTTTTTAGGTTGGTAGACAGTGAACTACAATCTTCACATTTACCAGAAAAGATCTGAGCTCTAAGATGAGATTCATCTTTCTTGGCTATATTATACCACTCTCTAGCTATCTCATTTAATATGGGGGAAATTCGCGTTATATCTTTATGGGTTATTATACCAATTAATTCGCCGTTTTCAACTACAGGTAGCCTTCTAATATTACATTTACCCATTGTTTTCATAGCTTCTTCAACTGGGATATATGGGTCAGTCACTATAATCGGCGTGCTCATGACCTCTTCCACCAGTATCTCATTTGCATTCTTTCCTTCAGCTACAACTTTTTTTAAAATATCGCTTTCTGTTAATATGCCAGTAGGCTGTTTTTTTTCTACAACTATTACGTTTCCGATTTTTTTTTCTCTCATCAGTTTAGCTGCTTCTAAAACTGTAATTGTAGGTTTTACTATAACAGGATTGCTTTTCATCGCTTCCTTGACAACAACTTCCTTTCTCATTTGATAGTCACCTTATAATCACTTTAAACTCAGAGTAAAGAACTATCAGCCCAAACATTAAAAGATTTCCAAGTATTTTACCTTTTTCATATGATTAGTAACTACAATTGGAAATTTAAAGGTATATCAGAAGAGAAGACAAAAAAACTACATCGTATTCTACTATAGATGTGGATTTGGGACAACTGTAAATAAAAAAGGTGAAAATGAGTATGGTAACATTTGTAATTAAAGGCATTCCAAAGGTAAAGAAAAGACCTGTGTTTTCTACTCAAGGTGGAAAGGTCAGAACATACACTCCAAAAATAACAGCAACTTATGAGAATCTAGTAAAACTCAAAGCAGAGAAACAATTTAAACATCCACTCGACGGTTCTATTAGTTTGGCTATACGATTCTACCTTCCAAGACCAAAACGATTAATCTGGAAGCGAAGACCCATGCCCGAAGTTTATTCGGACAAAAGACCTGATATCGATAATCTTGCAAAAGCAGTAATTGATGGATTGAATGGCATTGCCTTCAGAGACGATGGACAAATAGCAGATTTACATGTCACAAAAAAATTTCATGCAGGGGATGATGAACCAAAAACAATAGTTATGGTTAATAACGTCAAAGAAGGTTCTAATCAATCATCATTAGAAATTTAAGATCATCTTGGATAATACGAAATCTTTTTAGAATATTTGTTTATAAAGAATTCTACTGTTATGAATAATTATATGAAAACCTTCTTCATCTAATTGAAATTATTTCTTCACTCCAGGCTGTTTTCTCCTTGACGTCTTTGACAAAAGGAAGGTTTAGCTTGGTGCCATAATCAATTATATCTTCAATTTTGAGCGTATTTTCAGCACGATTTTTAGTGTTTACCCACCAATCTCTTATACCTTTGAACATCTCTTCTTGTGTTTCAAATTCTTTGGGAAACATTAATATTCTACATCGTATGTTATATTTTCTATATTGGGAGATTAATATGAAAGATCATCATTGTG
>JAGLML010000097.1 GCA_023140035.1 Thermoplasmatales archaeon | reverse complement strand
TAGGGGTGGAACCCCTATTTCACTCATAATTTTGTTAAGTTAAGATGCTATTAAAATATATTCCAAAAATACATGTAATTCACGGCAATTATAAAATAAGAAGGGGAAAAATTAGGAGGAAAATTGTGAAGATGCGTAAATCTCTCACCTCTCGATGTTCATCTAACTGTCATATTTTTAATCTATGTTTGTGTTCCTATTAAAAAACCAACTTAAAATACCCAACCCACAACCAGCGATGAGTAATTTAACAACAAAAAGTAACATGTTTTTCCACCTCGCCTCTCCTTATGATTTTATCCAATTTTTTCTCCTCACCAAATGGATATCTTCAAAAACAGGAATATTTCAATTAAATTTAAATGTTTTGCAAAAATATTGCAACATTTGTCACATTATTTAACAAATTCCTATTTCTCATTTATAATTAGTATAACTCTATTTTCTCATTAATTATGATGAAAAGGTTGTTTTTTTAACAAAAGAGAGAAAAATTATTTTTTTCTCTTAACAGGTTCTACATCTCCCTTCCCTTCTTTTTTAAGTTCGTTTTTACTTTTTTCCTTTTTTTGTATTTGTTCATTTTTCCCTTCCTTGTAATTTCTCCGTATTAGAGTATAGGAAATAAAAAACAATATCGCTGAGATTATCATTAAATAAAAACCTGGAGACCAGTAGTAGCTTGAAGAAAGAGAAATCCCCTCAGTTTGTTCAAATTCCTTAATGTATTCCTCAATATTTGACAAGTATGACAACTGGATATAACTGATAAAGGAAAACATGGCCATAAGACCTGAAACACCAGCATGAAGAGAATTTTTACTACGTTTTTGCCCTATCTTTCTATATGCAACTATGCCTGCAATTAAGGAAATCAGACATAAAGGCAGAATAAAATACAAAAAGAGAGTTCCAAATGCGAAGCCGTATATTACAGGAGAGCTTGGGATTCCAGAAAAATCTGTTGGCGTGAAGTATATTTCAGGGGACGGAGTTAATGGTGAAGTAACCATTAAACCACCCCAATGGAAAAAGCTTACAGTCATTAAATTTCCTAATGAGAATTCACCCCACGGTAAAATCTGTGCGACACCACATAAGATGATTCCAGCAATTAAAATGACTTTAGCAATCATCTTCAAATCTATGTTTTTCATTTTAGCTCCTACTTAAATTGCAGTTTCGTAACATCTAATTATTTAAAAATATACCCTTGTGCTCTTATTCTAAACCCTAATATCAACATAATTTATATGATGTTATAACATATATCGTAAATGCGGAGATGGACAATGTCTAAAATTACCAGCATTAAAGCTCGAGAAGTTCTAGATTCAAGAGGAAACCCAACTGTTGAAGTAGATGTATTAACTGAAGATGGGATTTTTAGATCCATGACTCCTAGTGGTGCAAGCGCTGGACAACATGAAGCGTTAGAACTTAGGGATGGAGATAAAAACAGATATTTTGGAAAAGGGACATTAAAAGCTGTTGAAAATATAAATAAAATAATCACTCCAGAAATCATTGAAATGGATTGCCGTCAGCAAGAGGCAATTGATAGCATAATGCTCAAGTTAGACGGAACTGATAACAAGGATAAGCTTGGCGCTAATGCGATGCTCCCCGTTTCTATGGCAGTAACTAAAGCCGGTGCTGCTGCCAAGAACCTTCCGTTATACTCATATATTGGAGAATTATTTGGTGTTTCGCCTCATAAATTGCCTGTTCCAATGTGTAATGTTATTAACGGCGGCAAACATGCAGGACAGGAAAACTCAATTCAAGAACATATGCTTATGCCCACCGGAGCAACACGTTTTACTGAAGGCATTAGGATGATTTCTGAAAGTTATCATCATCTTGCAAAACTTCTAAAGAAAAAGTTTGGTGCTGGGGGAACTTTAATAGGCGATGAAGGTGGTTTTGCCCCCGCCCAGATAACTGATGTAAATGAGCGGTTGGAATTAATGCTTAAGGCAGTAGAAAATGCTGGGTACGACGGCATGATGAAAATAGCATTGGATCCCGCTTCTAGTGAGTTTTTTTATGATGGAACATATAAGATTGGTAAAAGATCATACTCTGGAGGAGAGATGGTTGATTTCTATGCCGATCTTTGTAAAAAATTCCCTATTGTAAGTATCGAGGACGGTCTTGCAGAGGACGACTGGGATTCATGGATTGAAATGACAAAAAAACTGGGAACAACTATCCAAATTGTTGGTGATGATTTGTTTGTTACCAATACGAAACGAATCCAGAAAGGTATTGAAATAAAGGCAGCCAACTCTGTTTTAATTAAACTCAACCAGATCGGCTCTGTTACTGAAACATTGAATGCAATAAAAATGGCACAGGATGAAGGATGGACTGCAGTAGTAAGTCACAGAAGTGGAGAAACTGAAGATTATTTCATTGCTGATCTTGTTGTTGGAACTAGCGCAGGGCAGATAAAGACTGGCGCCCCTGCCAGAAGTGATAGAAATGCCAAGTACAACCAATTGATACGAATTGAGGAGGAACTTGGGGAAAAAGCGGAGTATCCCGGAATTGATTTCCGCATGATTTAGCTGCCGTAAACGTTTTTATATGGTTACATATACCCACATTGAGGGTTATTTATGAAAGTACTTATTGCAGATAAAATGGCAAATGAAGCAATTCAACTTTTGAAAGATGCAGGTCATGATGTTACGTTTGATGAGATGGATGGAGACACTTTACTTAAGGAAATAGCAAACTATGATGCTTTAATGGTACGAGGAAGAACAAAGGCTATAGAAGATATAGTAAAAGCTGGGGCAAAGGGAAAATTGAAAGTAATCGGGAGAGCAGGTATCGGTGTTGATAATGTTGATCTAAAAACAGCTGCTAAGGAAGGAATAAAGGTTGTTAATGCACCTACAGGTGCTACTGCTAGTGTTGCGGAGTTGACCATCGCTCATATGTTGTCACTGTCGAGACATTTAGCAAAGGCAGACTCAACGATGAAGAAGGGGGAATGGGCAAAAAAACAACTTAGAGGAAATGAATTATATGGAAAAACACTCGGTCTTATTGGCTGTGGCAATATAGGAAAACTTACTGCAAAATATGCTCAAGTATTCAATATGTCAGTCGTTGGCTACGATCCTTTCATTTCAAAAGAAGATATGCAGAAAGACGGAATAAAAAAGGTAGAAGAGCTTGGGGAAATAATGAAAACTGCAGATTTTATCTCGCTTCATCTTCCTCACATTTCAGCAACACACCATATTGTCAATAAAGAGATGATTTCAAAAATGAAATCATCTGCATATCTCATCAATTGTGCTCGAGGTGGAACCGTCGATGAAAAAGCACTCTACGATGCATTGAAAAATGGCAAGATTGCTGGCGCAGGCATGGACGTTTTTGAAAATGAGCCGCCAAAAGATAGTCCCTTGCTGAAACTTGAAAATGTTGTGTTAACACCACATATCGGAGCGAATACAAAAGAGGGGCAGATACGAGCAGGTACTGTGTGTGCCGAGCAAATAATTAAAGTGTTAAATGGAGAAACACCTGACTTTTGGGTAAATAAGCATTTAATGTAATGGAAAAATATAATTATATGGAATGTTTTACTTTGAACAATGAAAAATTTAGACGGTATCATCGAAAAAATAGATAAGCATATCAATGAGAAAGACAAAATACGGGAACAGGCATTGAGATCCTCTAGAGATATAATCATTGGATGTAGAAAAGCTATTCAATTTCTACATAGAGATTTAATAGAAGATGCTGAGAGCTATATTAAACAAGCATCTGATAAGTTGACAGATTTATATGATTTAACTAGAGATTACCCCGATTTATTTCATGCTGGTTTTGTTGAAAATGCCGCTCAAGAACTTGTAGAAGCACATTGTCTATACAACATAATGCTTGGTGAAGAGTTACCAGATCCAGATACAATACAAACTACATACAGTTCATATTTATTGGGCTTATGTGATGTTGTTGGAGAATTAAGGAGAGGTGCACTTGATTTCATACTTGAAGGAGAAGCTTTAAAAGCAAACGAATACCTCAATCATATGGATAAAATATATGATGCTATTATGAGTTTAGATTATCCATCAGGATTAATTCCAATAAAAAGAAAACAGGATGTGGTAAGAGGTTTAATAGAAAAAACAAGAGGTGAGCTTGCTGTTGCAAGCTGTGAGCGAAGGATAGAAGATAGAACTCACGAGTTTCGCGGATTGCTTGACAAGATTAATGAAAAGAAAAAAGTTAAGGAAAAGAAAAAAGACACAATGGATATCGATATCGATAAAGTATGGTAATTTTAAATTATTTCTTCTGGGAAAATACGAAATCTTTATAAGAAACCTTTATATGCTTCAGGAGGGGAAATTCCTTTTATGACGGACATAAAAATTGAGAATGTCGTAGCTTCTACACAGATTGCAGAATCGTTGGATCTCAACAAGTTAGCAGAAGTCATCCCAAATTCTAGATACAACCCTGAAGAGATTCCAGCTCTTATTATACATTTTGAAAAGCCTAAAACTGTTGCAATGTTTTTTTCCAACGGGAAAGTTGTTTTTACAAGTCCAAAAACTATGAAAGACGCCCATGAAATAACAGAAAGTATAGGTGAGAAATTAAACCTTGTTGGAGTAAAAGCGTATAAGAAACCAGACATACAGATACAAAACATAGTTGCGTCAACAGATATTAAAAAGAATCTTAATTTACATTCAATTGCAAGCTCATTAGAAAAAGTGGAATATGATCCTGAACATTTCTCCGGGTTGATTTATAAATCTGATGACCCAAACACAGTTAT
>JAGLML010000096.1 GCA_023140035.1 Thermoplasmatales archaeon | reverse complement strand
GTCTACAATAGTGGAAAATGGAGTGTAGCAGTTACAGACGTTCCTACGAAATCCATGGGGCTTGAATCCTTGATTCCGTCAGAGGATGATACGATAGAGTCGGGAATTGAGCCGCAAAAACATAGG
Source organism: Thermoplasmatales archaeon (assembly GCA_023140035.1). GTDB lineage: Archaea > Thermoplasmatota > E2 > DHVEG-1 > DHVEG-1 > JAGLML01. Next base: position 4,707 of record JAGLML010000096.1, on the reverse strand, counting down.
AAGTTCTTAAGTTTTGAATTTGGGAGATATGGACAAATCTTGGACATAATAAAAAATATGCGACAAGTCACTTATCAAGTAGATATAGAAATGTATCCGGGAGTCAACATTGATATACCAGAGATTCCACCATTTGGTTGCAGAAATGCTCAATTTGAATTGACTTGGGATGATCCTTTTATTAAGCTTGGTTTTTCGCTTATTGGCCCTAGTGGTGAAGAAGTATTGTCAACCCGAGAATCTGGAGTTTCATCTAAATGCATTTCCTCTGGTAGAAAGGGAGTTGCAGTGCCCACGGGAACTGAAAATGATTTGCAAGTTGAAAGACTCGGTGAATGCCTCCCTGGTGAGATATACTCGATTTGTGTGTTTGCCATGAACGATATAAAAAGTTCCACTGATTTTACCATTAAGTACTCATGGGAACAAAACATAACCCGTAAGGAGGGAGATTGTCTTGCTTCTGCAACAGAAGGAGCTGTCCTTTCATCGATATTAAATGCTCCCCTGCTCTATACACGTTCATCCGAAGTCCCTAGTTACACTATAGATGCGCTTCACAAACTTGGTGTAGAAAATATCTACGTTATGAACATCGGTGAATACCTTTCATCAAATGCGAAGGAACAACTGAAGAACATCGCAACAATAGAGCAGCACTTTACTAAATATGGTGAAATATATCAATATATTAGAGAGTTAACCGACAGCAATGATATCGTATTTTCAACCATCGATCCTTTTAGCTACTGGTATATTGGAGATCTAGAAGTTGCAGGAGAGATGCCTGGAGCTCTTTCCATTGGTCCTGCAGCCTATCTTGCGGCACACCATGGAAGCCCCGTATTACTTATTGATAACCATCCAGAACTGTCCTCTGCAGTCGTTTGGCATAACGAGCTCTGGAGGCGTCATCCCGATGGTTTCACGAGACTACCGACGGTCTCTGAAATGTATCTTACCGGAACGCGAGTGTATGACTTTTTAAAAGACCATGAGTTTGATAAAGAAGGCCAAGAAACAATTATTACGGTTGGGGGACAATTTGACATTGGGTTACCATGGGACAGAGTCTTTGTTGGTAAGGGTAAACCTGGTCGTTTTATCGGATCACCAACAGATATTTCTGTGTGGATTTCAAAAACCGTGTTTTATCCACAAATCGTTTTTGAAAACCCGGCATTGAAAACTACTAATGGCAATACAATGATTAATGGAAGCAGTAGCAAAAGACGCCCTATATTGAGCAGGGGTAAATTTGGATTGAAGATAACAAAGCCTTCACAAGAAGAGACATTTAAATATCCAGTACTTGACACGTTGATATGTTACGATCATAAATTTAACAGCAGAGCAAGCAAATATTATGGATTTACCTACGCGTGTGCAGACGGTGACGTACCTGGAGAGACGCCATCGAATGAACCTATTGACGATGGAGTGATGGTAGCAGTGAATGGTGAAAAGGGCGCGTTCTTTCCAGATTTAAGCGGATCTGAAGTTCAACCTTTCTATCTTAGAAAAGCAGGATATGACCCTGTTTTTTCCACAAACTTTGAAGCAAATATGTATAATCTCAATCAAGGTGTACTCCTTTGGTTAATTAATACGCATGGTGCCCATCTTGATGGTGGCATGCTCATGTTTTGGGATGTAGAAGGAAAGAACCCTAATGGCTATCCGGCTGTTCCTCTCGCAGGATACAATAAAGAGACGAATCCTTGGCGAGGATATGAATGGCTTATGGGATCAACAGAGGAACCAGATACTATGACTTCAGAAATTCACGGAATATTACCTGCTTTAATGGGAAACCCCAATCCAGTGGGTCTGAGAATATTTACTACGGCTCTTGATTGGGCTGCTTCGAACAGACCGATCCGTGACCTTATCGGCAAGATTGCAAGTCTTCCAATTCTTCGGTTTTTTGCTCCGGAGTGGCTGAAAGATACAGAGGATTATCATGATGGTGTTATTATCACTGTTTTTATGAGTAGATTTGGAACAAGTTGGTATAATGGTACCCAAATTGATGATGCCCTGGGCAACCTTCACTCAGCAGGCATCAGTAGTGTAGCATGTCTTCCTGCTGGAAAATATCTACATCTGACAATGATGAGACATGGCTCCGTTTTCCAGATAATGGATCCCTGGGCTACTTCATGGTATTCTGATGTGTGGCAGAATGGAGTTCCTCGAGGGATTGCCTTAGGACAAACAATAGGTGAGATTTACTCTGAAGGAATCAGCAAAGTTGGAATTCTCTATATCTCAGAACCAAAGCCACAATGGTGGTGGGATCAAGCAGAAAATGTTTGTTTATACGGAGATCCTGATCTGAGGGTTTGGGTACCCGGCACAGATTATAGTAGTAACAATCATTGGAGTAGCACAGATGTTGAATCATTACAATATGATGAGGAAGTAGGATTCTATGTTAATGGACACAACCCATTCGGTGCTGAGAGTCATCCAAATGCAAGAGAACCGTCATCACTTATGGGACAACTTACTTGGATAGTGATAATCATTGCGATCTTCGCTGTGGCTATTATTGGTGGTATTGTACTTATAAAAAAGAAACGCCGATGAAAAAGCTATACATAAAAAAACCACCATAAAGGCAACTACCTTCAATTTTTTCATTTTTATAACGGTAAGTTTTTGAAATGCTACAGGATTTCAAAATGGATTAGAATGAAGATTGATCCTTGGAGTTCAACCACATATCAGGACTATGCGCGACTTCGTGACGAGTTTGGTATTCAGAAATTTTCAGAATGTCTATGGAAGGATCTGCCACATCCCCATAGGCTTTTGAGAAGAGGTATTGTTTTTGGACATAGAGATTTTGAATTGATCCAAGATGCAGCCGCTAAAAAGAAACCTTGGGCCATCTTAACGGGACTCATGCCTTCTGGGAAAATGCATCTTGGGCATAAGATGGTTATTGATGAGGTAATCTATTATCAGAGCATTGGAGCAGATATTTTTATTGCTGTAGCTGATATAGAAGCGTTTGCAACAAGGGGCCACACTCTTGAAGAAACAAAAGATTTGGCATTAAATGAATATATTCCAAATTACATTGCACTTGGTTTAAAACCAGAGAATTGTCGCATATACTTCCAATCAAAAAATCAAGATGTCAAAGACATGGCATATATCTTAGGTAAAAAGGTTAACTGGTCACAGATGGTTGCTACGTATGGCTTTATCGGATCGGTCAATATGGCGCATATTTTTTCGCCATTGCTTCAAACTGGCGACATTTTACATGTTCAGCTTGAAAAATATGGTGGAGTTAGACCGACCTTGGTTCCTGTAGGGGTTGACCAAGATCCCCACATGAGATTAAGTAGAGACATTGCACAGGCCCATAGATTATATAATGTTACCGTAACAAAAGATAACAAAATAGGCGTTTTCGTTAAAGTTGATAAAGACGTCGAAAAATTATTGGATAATGCAGAAGAAACCCTCGCTCAATTAAATTTTACTCAGTTGAAGAGAATAACCGATTACAAAGCTATCTATATAAACGAAGCAAAAGAAGAAGACATCTCAAAAATTGATGAACTACTTGCCAAATCTGAAGTAAAATTAGGAGGATATGGGTTTATTCAACCTTCGTCTACTTATCATAGATTTATTACAGGACTTACAGGAGAAAAAATGTCTTCTTCCAAACCCGAAAGCGCAATCTTTCTTACAGATTCTCCAAAGGTGGCACGAAAAAAAATTATGAATGCGAAAACTGGTGGAGCAGTGACATTAAAAGAACAAAAAAAATCTGGTGGCAAACCTGATGAATGCATGATTTACGAACTTTTTTTATACCATTTGATAGAGGATGACGGAGAACTAGGAAATATTTATAATTCATGTAAGAAAGGAGAACAGATGTGCGGTAATTGTAAAAAACATGCTGCCGAGCTGATGGAAAAATTATTGACAGACCTACATGAGAAACGAAAAATGGCAACTGAAAAAATAGAAGATTATCTACGCTGAAGTTTAGTCATACGAGCTGTATAGACCATTATCTGCTGCTATTTTTTCAAATTTTTCATTAAGTTTTTTTTGTTTTGATGCAAGCGTTTGCTGCAAATAGTTAAACGTATTCTCTGAGGTTGAGGCTTTTCCTTTTATAGGTATTGTAATCCCTAAATCATTTCCTTTTATTCCTTCTTCAAATATTTTCTGTGGATGTATGCCTTTTTCAATATTTTTGATAATTTTCTGGATATTTCCTTGGATTATTCCAAAATCACCTGAATTTTTATTTATACTCTCTTCGATCTCTTCGTCAATACGTCTTGCTATCTTTGTTCCAATCCCAGTTACCTGGAAAGGGTTTTTTTGATATTCTTTAAGAAGGTAAATTCCTATGTTGGGATTAAAAATATAACAATCATTTGAGAAGAGCTTGTTATCTTTACCAAAGGCAGCTTTCCATCCATTTGGAAATTTCTTTGAATCTTTAATGATATCATTTAATATTTCATTTCTTGGTTTGTTTTTCATCTATATCTATTATGTTAAACTAAAATAAGAATATTGCGGGTAAAAGATACCATCAATTTTTTATTAACTTCTGTAGGCTCTTATTTGGTTCTGTGTAAAACTGCGTTGGGAATTTAACGGTGGGAATTTTACGTTGGTAATCGTTTTGTACAATAAATAACTCCTGCCAATTTTGGTTTT
>JAGLML010000095.1 GCA_023140035.1 Thermoplasmatales archaeon | reverse complement strand
TAGAAAAAAGAAAAGGCTATGGCAGAGCATATAAAACTGGTATGTCACAGGTTACAGGTGATATTATTGTTACCGGTGATGGAGATGCAACATATCCATTTGATAAAATACATGAATACATACAGATGTTACTTGATGAAAAGCTAGATTTTATAACAACAGATAGATTCGCAGAATTAAAACAGGGATCTATGTCTGTAAAACATGCATTTGGTAACATAATGCTTGCTTCAGCACTCCGTATTCTTTTCTTAATAAATATTGGTGATTCCCAATCAGGTATGTGGATATTCAAAAAAGAGACTTTAGATAAAATACAACCTTTAGAAGATTTTAATGATGGAATGCCTTTTTCTGAAGAAATAAAAATTGAAATGTTCACTTCAAAACATATTAAAAGTAAAGAGATACCATCAACATTGTATGCGCGTGAAGGAGCTGTAAAACTGGAAAGCTTTAAAGATGGATGGAAAAACTTCAAATTTTTATTTAAAAAAAGAATTACCCCATAGTACACTTTGACATTTTTACCAATAAAAAACTATTCAACCATATAATGCATTTCTAAATAGATAATATGGATCCGTTAATGACATTCTGGGTATTCTTAATCGGGATAATAATAGGGGTAATTTTTGGAATAACTCTTGTTTATAAAGTTGCAATATCTCCTTTACATAAAAAAGTTGAAAAATTTACTAGCGAAAAAGAATCTTTATCAACAGCCTGGGACAAGATAACAGAACAATATGCATCATCTACAGAAAAGTATCCGTATTCTATAGAAAACTTTCGATTCATAGGCAGCCCCATAGACGGGGTACAATTTGAAGATGACCAAATACTATTTGTAGAGTTCAAAACAGACAAATCAAAACTAAATGCCAAACAAAACAAAATCAAAAAACTTGTAAAGGAAGGAAAAGTAAAGTGGTTTGAGTTCAAGACGAAATAATCTTTTGAATCTCCTCATTTAAAATTTTACTGATTACCTTACCATCAACTTTTCCCCGCAGTTCTTTCATAACACTGCCCATTAAAGGACCGAGAGCGTTTGTCCCTCTCTCTTTTACAAACTCTTTTCTTTCAGATACTATCCTTTTAACAATTTTCACAATATCTTCTTTATCTGTTGAACCCTCTATCAACGCCTCCCATTTCGCTTTGTGTAGGCCTAAGAACTCTTTCAAAGGAATAATCAATATAATCGGTTAATTCAGACTGACAATTGCAGAACAATTTATGGGTATCAAGCTGCTGATGTATTTCAAGTCCTGCTTTAAAACTGATTTTTTCATAATCCATAGCCAATCGTACAAGATAGAGAATAAAATATTTCTTTTAATATTGTTGCTCTAAAAAGGTAGAATTTATCCTACGACGGATATCTCACGGACAATTTTCTTTCCTTTAAATCTACTAAGATTCAGCCGTTCTAAAATACGAGGTGTTTTCCTGTCAACCATATACTCCGTTAAAATCTTCGTTACCATTGGAGAAAGCATAAAACCATGTCCACTGAAGCCATTACATTGAATAAATCCTTTTACCCCTTCAACCTCTCCAATAATAGGTCGTGCATCAAGTGTCACATCATAGTATCCTGTCCATTGTCTGATGACATTCACATGCTTCAAAGGAGGAGCATACCGTGCCAACGTCTTTGCCATATGATGAAGAAAATCAAACGTTGGTGCAGTTAAATATCCTGGTTTCTCGTGTGGTATCGGAATACCGCCAAGAACCTGACCTTCCTCTTGCTGACTAAAGTAAATACCATCCTTAAACGAAATAACCATAGCATCGAACAAAGGTTTTACCCGTTCTGTCACCAATATCTCCTTTCGAAAAGGCTTGTTAGGAAGCTTAACGCCAACCATTTCCGCGATTTGTTTTGACCAAGCACCTGCGGCATTCACCACGAAATCTGCCGATATTTTACCTCTATCAGTCAGAACACTATCAATCCTATTTTTCTCCTTTTTTATACCCACAACCTTTGTAAATTTATGCAATTGTGCTCCATGACTTATGGCAGCTTGAGCGTATGCATGAGTAGTTTTAAAGGGATCTACATGTCCATCTGTGGGACAAAAAGTAGCCCCAACTGCATGCATTCCCTTAACGTCTAAAATGGGAACAACATCTCCAATTTCATCAGGTGTCAAAATCGATACATCTAAACCAAGAGCCTTCTGCATATCGACGTTTCTTTTAGCATGACTCATCTCGCTTTCATCATGAACAACGACGAGATATCCACCTTGCCGTAAACCAATGTCTAGTCCCAACTCCTTTTCTAATCGTTCGAATATCTGTATACTCTTGATCGCAAGTTCCGTGTTTTCTCGAGTAGACCATTGCTGCCGTATTCCAGCACCACACCGCCCTGTTGCTCCTGAGCAGAGATGCCCTTTCTCACATAAAACTACCTTCATATCTCGTTTTGCAAGTTGATACGCGAGAGAACAGCCGTTAACCCCACCGCCGATAATGACTACATCTGCCTTATGATCTATCTCATTCATCTTTATCACTAGCTAATGTGCCTAGGGAAACAGGGATAAATGGTGGTCGTGAAGGAGGGAGCGTTATTTCTGCAGTCGACTTCCCTGTTTTCTGGCAAAGAAGACGTCGAGCAAGCAAGAGACATCCCCGTCCCTGGCATGGCCCCATCCCAAGACGCAGTTTACACTTTAATTCCTCTAATGTCGTATACCCTTCGTCAATAGCCTGCTCGATTTCTTCTTGTGTGAGATCCTCACAGCGACAAATAAAAATTTTATCACTCATATTCTATACCCTAGTATTTCTTACCTCCATGGCTAAATCCTTCGAAACTTCGATAGTAATCACTATTGTTTTCTCCTTCCGATTTACCTTTACTACTTTTGCATTACCCCTTGAATTTCCCTCTCGATCCAATGCTGTTACGATATCTCCAACCTTGGGAATTGGGAGAAACTCATAGGGAAGCGTGATCAAAGCCTTGTCCTCTTTTACCTTTACGACAAATATCGCTAAACCAGGACAGATACCCACGCATCGTCTACAACCAGTGCATTTATTGAAATCAACTTTAGGAAGATCATTAATATTCTTCATAGAAATGGCATTCACTGGGCATACTGCTATGCAAGGGTTACACGGAATTTCTTGCACACATTCTATAATAGCAACGCCTTTTTTCAGCTGGTCATCTGTAGGTAGTCTCAAATTCCTAATAGATAAGACACCGGTTTTCTCATATTTTTTAATACGTAAGGCCTCCATTTCGACGACAACAGGCAATTTTTTCTTTTCCTATCCGAGGAATCTCACCAAAAGGACCAGATCGAAATACCTTCAAGGCATTTCTACATTTTCGCTTAACTTCACGAGCATTTTTGTCATATCCTAACGAGGCTGCTGCTGAAACACCAGCTATCTGCCCTTCAGTCATGGCGGTAGATGCCTCTTCAATTCCTGATGAATCACCAGCAACATATATCCCTCGAACATTCGTTTGCATTGACAAATCGTGGACTGCCACATGACCCCCTGCTTCAAGGATAAATTCTGTCCTCACACCTATCTGCTCTAACAAACGTATGGATGGAGTAAGACCAACAGCAAGACAAATAGTATCACACGGTACATTCTGTTCTGTCCCAGGAATTGGCTGACAATAATCATCTACTTCTACCACTACAGCCCCTTCTACCTTCCCATTTCCATATGCTTCCTTTATCGAGTAAGAAGTATAGATTGGAACACCACATCTGCGAAGTTTCGCTGCGTGAACATGATATCCACCAATTCTGGGCATAACTTCCACTACTCTATCAACCGTTACACCTGCCTGCAAAAGTTGATACGACACTATCAACCCGACATTTCCTGCTCCAACCATCAACACACGGTTTCCTGGCTTAACACCGTAGACATTCATAAGCGTCTGTACACCACCAGCACCATATACCCCTGGTAGATCATTACCTGGGAAAGCAAGCATGTTTTCCAATGCACCACAGGCAACAATGATTTTATTACCATTGATTTCAAAGAGGTGATCCCCATCTACAAGTTTTTGAACTGCAATCAATTTATGATGTTTCTTACCATTATAACAACCTATCACCGTTGTCGCCAACATCAATTGAATATTTTCCTTATTTTCAGCAACCTTTTCCATGAGTTCAACTGCAATTTCTATACCTCTCATACCAGCCTTTTCCTCTCGTGAGCCAAAAAACCTATGTGTTTGTTTAACCAGCTGTCCACCTACCATATGATTTTCATCAATTAACAGAACGGATGCTCCCTGCTGGGCAGCAGCAAGAGCAGCCATCAACCCGGCTGGCCCGCTCCCCACTATCACAATTTCAACGTCAATCCTTTTTTTATACTTATCAATAAATTGTTTATTTGAGAGTTCACCACCTTTATCTTGTTCCATCACCTTGATGTCCTTTTTCACCGGCATTATGCATGTTCTTACGTTAGGAATATCATCTACTGTCATGAAGCAAGAGGAACATTTCCCAATCCCACAAAAAAACCCTCTTGGTCTGTCATATCTTAGGCTATGAGAAAGCACCTTTACATCATTCGCATGCAATGCAGAGGCAATAGTATCTCCTTTTTCTCCATATATCTTCCTCTTATTAAAATAAAATGGAATTTTCCTCTTCTTTTTAAAATCAATAATGGGGTGATTCCTTATTCGCAATGCACGCCTCCTAAACCTGAAATGCGGAAACCCTTTAAAAATTATTATCAAACGAAAAACATCATTTTATTTGTACATCTTTGATGGTGTGATGCCTTCGAGCTAATTTACGAATCATATTGATATTTCTTCCACCCTTGCC
>JAGLML010000094.1 GCA_023140035.1 Thermoplasmatales archaeon | reverse complement strand
TTACCAATGCAGTATCAATTTGTCTCTCCTTTCTCATCCAGTTCCACACCTGAGTTTTAAAATAATGCCTACTTTTATGCGATGACCAATTAATTCCTGCAACATCATAAAGATAATTGATTTGCAAAGGGTTCATAGGCTTGTTTATGTTACCCTTAGACCGTTGTACAATGAATTTCTGATTGTCTTGGATATAAGTATTCAATAAGGCATACAAACCGACATTCACTGGTATTTCACGTTTTCTCATAACAAACTCAACTTTCTTCTTGCCTTTTCTGATTTTCTTGGCTACATTAATCCACAAACCACGCTTATGATATCTGTCAGTATTTGATACTTCAGCATTACAAATCTCCAACCTTGATAAACCAAGTTCACAACCAAGTCTCACAGCTATCAATGCTTTCATCTGACTATTTTCAGTGAGTTGTTTCAACGTATCTCGATATTGTTGTTTGCTTGGAATCAAAATACGTTTTTCCTGTCTATTGTATTCTATCCCATCTTTTCTGTTGATTGTTTTTATCATATAATCATATTTTTAATATATAGAAGAATACTTCATGGTTTTCCTGTTTCAGAAATTTTTAGTATCTCTTCTCTCTGTTACAACAACGTTTACATATTTTCATTAAAGAATATATGATAACTCACTCAAAGGAGGTGGTTGGGAGGGAAACTGGGAAACCCTCCCTCACCAGATGTGGACTTACCACCAGCTTCTGTGGACTACGTGAAAAAACAAAGACTCCTAGGAGGCGCACTTAAGTATTCTTGTCATCTTCCACATAAGTCCACCATATTTTATATCCAGTTTTGTTTATAGCAACTTTTTCCTTCACAGTTTTTAAGGAGTGAAAAAGCTAATTGATTGTCAAACAAGAGATTCTCACAAAAACACCAATTCTGATAATCAAATCAAGGTAATGCGTGGAATCATTTTTCCAGTGATGGAGCATAGCCTAAGAGATGGTTTCTCTGTCTCTGAGTATAATTATATTCGGCTGATTCAAAAAAGTGCATTACACCCCTCTCCAACAGATATTGAAAAAAATTAAGAATGCTTGGATTTTTCTTTCTCTACCACTTTCTGTAATTTTTCTAATGCTTGTTTTGCTTCCCCGTCGTTTGTGATTTTCACCAAACTTGATTCTGTGTTGAGTTTGAAAGAAAAACAGTTGCGGAGTGTGTCACAACATGCAACTATCCGATTCCTAAACTTAAGATTAGAACTTGAATCACGAGGGATAACAGTTAATCCTATCTCTTCAGCTTTTTCTAAAAAATCAATTAATCTTTGTCGAGCAGTCTTATCTTTGCAATACTCCAATCTTGTATATTTTTCCGACAAATCGACATTCTTTTGCTTTTTTGATGTTTTTACTATAGGTTTTTCTTTCTTCTCCTTCAATATAAGATTTACCAGTTTGCCATTTGCATCAAACATTTTACTATGGTCAGCTACAACACCAGCCTTTGTGTCTTTTTGTGATGTACCAATTCCACGTATCATTTTATCACTCCAAGAAAAAATTATATTGCAACTACTTCAAAACTAGTAAAAAAGTTGATGTAGTTGGATAATTCAGCAATGTTTTTGCCACGAAAAATTATTTTCACAACGGATTTGTTATTACCTTACAAAAAAGATATTTTTGTAGAAAGCCCAACATACCAAAGATATTTTGAGCTTTCTACCAAAATACCTAAAAGTACATCAAACAAACGGGATTATTGATAGTATTAAGGTGGAGTAAATGCTCCACACTTTCTCCCATCTCTATGTTTACAATCAACAGATGTAGATACACAATCACCATGTTCCTTATCAACATACTGTTCTAATGAGTAACTGACTACACAGTTTCTCTTTAAATCTTCAACATGCAGCATAATATGAACTTGTCTACTTGCATCCATCTCTTTGAGTACCTCTTTTTCAATGAAATCCATGTGTGAATAAACTCCATCTAATATTTCTTTACAAAACTGAATTAAATTATCAACTTCGATAGATTCTGGTCTATCGTTTCGAGGTGCATAGGTTCGGTTAAAATAATTGACAACATCTTTTCCATTCTTCTTTTCTACATTGATATATCCTTGTAAAACGTGGGTCTCCTCACTCCTCATTTGGTGAAATTTCTCATACCATGTTTGTGTATCTAAGAAAGCTGCATATTTCTCGAACTCTTCGGATTCTTCTCTCCTTTCAATAACCCTCTTTCTTTGTTGACTGTAAGGTCTAGGAGGTCTATTTGCCACTGGAGCAATTATGTAATAATAAATCCGAGCTAAGCTTTCCAAGTAAGAATACGTATCATTAAAAAAGTTCCTGATTCTTCTGAGAAGTTCAAGGTGAGTTTCTATTGTACCGTACTCCTCATTCTTGATTTTATCCCAAGCATCTATAAAGGGTTGTACTGCAGGAGATATTTCTTTGTAAGATTCTTGTACACAAAATAACTTTTTATCAAGTGACATTTCTTCCAAGAATCTTTGAATATCCGCTCTTGGATGAGCTCTAAAGAATTTCGTGAATAATTCATGAATCCCATTCCTGTTCTTGCTTGCTAAAACGGTCTCGATATCATCCATTATAATCTCAAGAAAGTAATTTTTACTTGTCTTATTTCACTTTTGTATCTGGATTGTAAATCTTTCCTAAAGCTCTTCATGTTGAACTTGCATGAAAAACCTGGCTTTACGCTAAATCAAATAACTTATTATGTTTTGATAGGATGACAGTTAAAGTGGAGTGAAATAGGGGTTCCACCCCTATAACCCCTTCCGCCTTCGCTTCCTCGGCAAGCCCTTCGGTCATGCCGCATCCCCGCTTGGCGGATTTAGTTGGGTAGTTGTTGCTGACCAACCGGTATAACCGTTACTCCATGATGTCGTTGCTGATAAAATGAATTTTTAAGTTCAACTATTCGTTGTAGTTACAAACGGTTATTTTAGAAAAATTATAGGCTAATATATAATATATATACTATAGTCTTAATAATGAATTAAATTTAACTGAATTATATCTAACAAAAATCTCGCTAATGACTGCAAATAATGGTACAAAGTATTTAAACAAATTCTGAGAATCTGGTCAAGTCTTTTATCAACAAGGCTGTTTTTGTTTATATACGGGGGGTCTGCATCAAGCATTAATTAGTGTGAAGATTTCAAGAGCGAACTTCTGAACCCCGTTCTACCTATTCTACCTATCTACCTATTCTATTGATTCTATTTATTCTACCTGTTCTATCAGTTCTATCAATTCTATTATTACTAGGAGAGTATTAATGTATAATGTATACTGCAAACTAAATAGTCTTCAACCGTCAAATAATATAATCTTTTTAAGGAGTTAGATTGAAAATTATCACAAAAATCAATCAACAGTCAGTTTTGAGGAGATAGAGAGTGTGTTTGAATGAAAGAAAAAAACGTAAATAATACACCAATTAGTTTTCGACAAAGCGCTCGTGGCGTATGGTATTGTAATGGTTTTTGTATTAAGGACACAAAGCAACTTAAAGAGCAATTATCACTGGCGGAAGAAGATATGAAAATTATAGAGCAGTTTTTAGAAAAGCAGAATAAACGAACCAAGAGTATACAAATAAAAAACATCAAAGACTGACCCCGATACAGTATCCACAGCTAGCACTGATTTGCTATTGCAAAAACCAGAACCAGCAACCTTAAGGAGGGCATCTATATATATTATAACTACTATATTAATCATTAATCTAAATTTTTAATTATGGTATTATAAATACCATCTGTAGCAGCAGGCTCGTAGCAGCACCAGCAGCAAAGGCGATTAAGTCTTCTTTATTTTATAGTAAACTACCTTTTAATCTCGACACTGTCTCATCTAAATATTTTAAAAGGAAATCTCGTTCTTCCCTTAGCTTTTTTAAAACTTGACGCTCCCTAATTTTATCTATTAAACCAAGAGTATTTTTGAAATCCTGATAGCGTTTGCAATTTTTAATAGCTTCGGTATATTTTTCTGATACATTGTCGTTAAACCAACTAATAGTAATCTTCTGGCCCTCTAAAATAGGTGTAGCTAAAAATCTTACTAAATCATGACCTAAACTCCCAATTCCCTTTTCTTCATACTCCGTAGCCAGCTTATTTCCCACTATTCCCTGATAATAGACAATATACCATATTCTACCACTAATAAAATCATTTGCCTCAGATAACCAATCTCTGTAAGTTTCTATTCTGCGTTCTAAATCTCCTTTTAATGTTGTTAACTCGTTCGTAACTTCTGAGTTGTGCTTATCAAACAGTTTAGATAACGGGTCGAGATTAGGTATACTATACTGCTCGATTTCTTCTTTCAATGAAGGAATAATCTTTAATAGTGGTCTAAGAAAAATGTTTTTAATTCTTTCTCGCTTTTCTCGTTTAGGATAGTATATCCATTTGTAATAAGTGATAATTGCTGATGCTATTGTACCTACAGCTATGAGCGAATAGATAATATACAGGACCCATTCCATTAGAAAGGCAATGAGACATTTCTATAAAAAACTATGTGGCACATGTAGGCTTATTTGTGATATATAACATGGGTTTCTAAAGTTAGGAAACACACTCACCATCGATTATCATTATATCATGTTTGCTTAGTCTTTTTTTGATTTTCTAAATAATTATATCTTCAGCATCAAAGAAAATAGGCAGAGTCATACATTCCAACAAGAATCAGAGCATTACAGAGTATATTGTAGTCTGTAAATCATCTAATGACATTAGATGTTTGCATCCTTGAATTATAAATTATTATTATTGAAGGATATATAACTAGCAGTAAAAATCAGCAGAATCCTGGAAAGAGTAGAAAAATTAAAGGTTTTTGATGAAAATAACAGAAAAATGAGTGAAATTG
>JAGLML010000093.1 GCA_023140035.1 Thermoplasmatales archaeon | reverse complement strand
GCACCTGATTATGAATTTAGAACGACATTTGTTCCTGACTTACTGAAAAAAGAAGATATAATTGAAATAGCAAAATGGCTGGAGGGATCTAAACGGTTTTACCTTCAGCAGTTCAAAAGCAATATGCCGTTAATTTCATCAAAACTGGACAATGTTGCGTCGTATTCTAAGGAAAATCTCGTTAAAACATTGGAAGAGATAAAACCATTTTTCAAAAACTGCGACGTGAGAGGAGTTTGATTATGGTACGTGAAGAGATTATTGATGATATGGATAAAGCTCGAGAAATACTGTCAACAACGGATTGTTCTATAGTGGTTGTGAAAAATGGTACTATATTAACTAAAAAACAAGGAAATGGAATCAAACCTATTTTGGAGGCAATTGAAGAGTTGGAGCAAGATATGAAAGGTTCCACAATTGGCGATAGAATTCTTGGAAAAGCATCGGCTTTACTATGCGTCTACGCTAAGGCAAGTGGAGTTTATTCTAAGCAGGCAACAAAGACTGCGATTGCAGTGTTGATAAGAGCTGGAATACCTGGTCAAACAGATAAAATGGTCCCCTATATAAAAAACATGAATGGAGATGGTCTTTGTCCTTTTGAAAAAATGCTTTCAGATACGGATTCTCCTGAGGAAGCATATAGAATTTTGAAAAAAAACCTTAAATGAAATACAATAGAAAGACTAAATATAAGATGAGTGTTTGGGAAATTATGGACTATGAATTAGCTATTATTGGTGCTGGTCCAGCTGGCTATTCAGCAAGCATTTATGCAGGCAGATCAGGTATTAAAACAGTCGTATTTGATAAAATCGGCGGTGGAGGGTTAGCGCTTGTCTCCCCGAATATCGAAAACTATGCTGGTTTTGAATCAATCTCTGGCGCTGAACTCATGGATAAAATGCAAAAACATGCCAGCAAATATGCCAATATTCATTTTATTGAGGAAGTCAAGAACATTACGAAGAATGAAAATCTGTTTACTATTGAAACTACTAATAAAACATACACATCTAAGGCTGTAATCCTTTGTATGGGAACAGAATATCGAAAACTTGGTATCCCTGGAGAACAAGAACTACAAGGTAAAGGAGTTTCTTATTGTGCAACCTGTGACGGCCAATTTTTCAAGGGAAAAAACGTCGGTGTTGTCGGCGGAGGAAACTCTGCTGTTATCGAAGCTATATTTTTAAAGCAGATCGGCTGCAAAGAGGTATATCTCATTCATCGGAGAGATCAGTTACGTGCAGAAAAAGCCATTGAAGATGAAGCCATCGCAAAACAAGTAAAAATCATGTATGGCACTCATGTAGATTCTATCCATGGTGGGCAAAAGGTCGATTACCTTAACTTGCATGATTTAAAGAAAGATAAAAAATTTAACTTCTCTGTGGACGGCATCTTTGTTTCAATTGGAGAAGCACCGCAAAATACTCTTGCAAAAGAATTAGGAGTAAAACTCGATGAAAAAGGATATATTATTGTCGATAGGCAGCAGAAAACAAATGTTAGAGGAGTTTATGCGGCGGGGGATATCACTGGAGGATTACGACAGATTATTACTGCATGTGCAGAAGGGGCAATTGCCGCTCTTTCCTCGACCGAGGTTTTAGGCAAAAAATATCCTTACTAAGGCTACTTTCAATCCTAATATTCAGCAGTTTTGTGATGGGTGTAGATCGTAAGCCTCTTTCTGTTTCTCATTCTAGTGTTTCTATTTTTTTCAAGTTATTGGTTTTGATAAGTTCGATCAGCTTATCTCCACTTTTTCTAACAATTTCAGTCATTTCACCAGACATAGTTTTAGGTTGTACTCCTATAAACAATATGTTTTCTATATACTGTTCAAGATACTCTATTAAAACAGAAATGGGAATTCCATGTGTACTGATATGCATCTTGCCGATCTTCTCTTTTGGAACAATCTGCATTTCACCAGGACTTAAACCCATTTCAACAGCATCAATAATGGTGAGATTTTTTGGATTATATTTCTTAACGATCGAAGTATAATTTTCAGGCACAGTACCGCAATCTAAGACAGCAAAATTCTTGGTTTCTTCCTTTTTTAGTTTATCAGCGATATAGGGACCTATTGCATCATCGCCACCTGCTCTATTCCCAATGCACATTATTAGATAATCCATTGTTCACTTTAACATCCTAAGATTAGATAAAATTTACGAAAAAAGAGGTATTTCACATAGCCAAAAACATTCCATCTCTAAATTAACCACTTATGATATAAACACATAAAAAAAATAAAAGGACAGTCGCATTACCTACTTCTTAGATATGAATGTAAAAAAACTCCTACCGATAATCGGCATTGCCATCTTGCTCTATATTTTATCAACAATGGATGCTGGAAAAATAATCGATGTATTCTTACGCATCAACATATGGTACGTTCTTTTATCCTTCTTTGCTATCGTCCCTATTCTTTTACTTGTTAACTATGAATGGCAGTTGATCCTAAAAAAACATAACATCCAAGTCAGCTATACTTATTCGTTAAAAAATATCTTCATTGGATATTTTTATGGATTTATCACACCAGGAGGTCTGGGTGGTTACACCCGCGCTTTTTATCTCAAGGAAGAAAGCGGAGAGACCATCCAAAAATGTTTTGCCAATCTTCTCATATTCTCCACTCTCGACTACCTTACATTACTCTCCCTTGGTATACTTGGTGGATTTCTTCTCAGCAGTAAATTTCCTAACATATTCCCAATCTTCCTCATCCTCTTTATTGTCATGATTAGTTCACTAGTATTCTTTATTCGAAAGGACACAGGAAAATCGTTTTTCACTAAACTATTACAATCAAAATTGTTACTTTCGTACAGAGATAAATGGCACGCGCATATTAACAACCTATATGAAGATATTCCAACAGTTAAAGATATCATCCCTCCATTTTTCGTCTCGTTCTTTGGATGGTTTCTCTGGTTCTCAGAACTCTATCTCATCTCAACCTTATTCTCGATAGATATACCATATCATTACTTTATTTTAATAATCGCTGTTGCCAATGTTATCGCTTCATTACCAATAACCTTCCACGGTTTAGGTACACGAGAGGCAGCCATGATAGGATTGTTTTCAATATTCGGCGTCGGACAAGAAAATGCCCTAGCTTTTTCGCTTTTTTGGTTTGTCCTTTTCTGGCTAATTCCAAGTCTCATTGGTGCAGGTGTTACTATTCACGAAACAAGAAAAAATCCTACGCTTTTCAACAAAAAACCTAACTCATGAGCAGGGATATCTTTTATAAATAAAATGTTTACCCGCCAATTGGTCGAACAAAAAGAAACTGATTTCCCCTATCTTTACTTAAACTTTTATGGAATACACAAACAGAACATTTATCTAACCATAAATTTTTAAGACAAGCACATACAGGAGAAAAAGTGTGTACGACAAAAAACAAGATTTCGTCATTGATAAGACATTAGCAGAGCAATTCACAAGATATATGGAAAAATATTCAGAATTATATCGCTCTCTTGCAATGAAGGCACGAGAACATATCCCAAAATCAGTAAAAAAACCAGTCATTGTTGATCTCGGCACAGGGCCTGGTCTGTTATCTATAGAACTAAATAAATTACTACCTGATGCAAATATATTGGGTGCAGACCCATCTATTTACATGCTTTCAATAGCTAAAAACAAATTAATTGATGCTGGTTGCAAACATAGTAACTTTGTGAGGGCAAGAGTCGAAAACATTCCACTGAAGAGCCACTATGCAGATATCATAATAAGTCGATTCAGTCTCTCATCCTGGAAAAAACCAAAACAAGGTTTTTCGGAAATTTTTCGAGTTTTAAAGCCTGGAGGTAGACTAGTCTTAGAAGCTCTCAACAAAGAATTCCCAAAAAGAAAACTCCTGTTAATAAAACTCCATATGGTAGTTAATAGAGCAGAAAAAAACGTAATCAAGTATCATATTGACTACTATAAAAACGCTTTTTCTATCAACCAAGTTGAACAATTTTTAACTGAAACCGGTTTTTCTATAATTAAAAAAGAAGGCGAGAGAACAGATTGGAAATTTTTAATAGTTGCAGCTAGAACTTAAAATGTCATATCAATAAAAAGATATAAATAGTTATAAGAATAAATTTAATACTATAAATTAAAAAGGAATTACTATGAAGGACATTGTAAAAAATATTCTTGCAATCACAACAATTCTTCTATTACTCATGCAAGGTGTGATACCTGCATTGGCTTCCGTAGACATCAACACACAAGAAACAAAAATTGATACACAAAAAGAACTTTATCTACTGCGAGGAGAACATTATCTCTACCTTAACGCATCAGACGATGTCAACGAATTTTATCTCCGATTCGTTTTTCCACCAGATTATCAATACCAAGTCCCAACTCTCCTAGAAATTTACAACGACACCACAGCAGATATCCGTCATTATCAAATAGAAGATGATACAAACGAACCAAACAAAGTCATCAATTTCACCATCGGACCAATGCACAAAGATGAAAGTGTTTTACTTCATTTCTCATGCTGGGTTCTCGTTAAAAATCATGAGTTTGAAGATTTACTAAACTATGTTAAATTCCCGAAGAAACGTGATCTTCCTGAAGAGACAAAAACGTGGCTCACTTCCACCAAGGTCGTACAAGTACATAGCATCCTCATCAAACGCAAAGCACGACAATTACATGGGTTTAGCAATAACCTCATACGATTTGCAGAAAGAGTTGCACCGTTTATTAAACAACATAGATATCCATTGTTTCTTATACAACTAACACTAGGCATTTTCTTCTCTCAAGATGCCCTTACAACCCTTCTTATAAATGGCGAGAATGTTGGACGATCACATTTGGCCTGTGCATTTTTCAGAGGATACAACGTCCCAGCACGAGTGCTACTCGCTCATAACGATCAAGGTTTCTGGACTCAAATGCACTATATGG
>JAGLML010000092.1 GCA_023140035.1 Thermoplasmatales archaeon | reverse complement strand
GTTCTGTGGTATTTCTGTCATTAAAATAGTTATCCGCGAACACCATTC
This sequence comes from Thermoplasmatales archaeon, assembly GCA_023140035.1. GTDB lineage: Archaea > Thermoplasmatota > E2 > DHVEG-1 > DHVEG-1 > JAGLML01. Next base: position 4,927 of record JAGLML010000092.1, on the reverse strand, counting down.
CACTAACAGAAAAAATTATAATAAAAATAACAGAAAGGGTTGGTATGATTGCTGGTGTTCTCCATCTCACACGTCGTATCCATACTAAAAGTCCATGAAATAATGCACTCCAAAAGGCAATATATCCTAATACTACTGTTATAGACATTTGTTGACAGGGGTAACGTACTCGATAAGGGGCAGGGACAACCCTCACTAAAAACCAAATGATACAGGCGACCCCAACGATATGAAACCATATTCCTTTTAGCTTGCTCATCCTGCCGATCAAGTTTTTCTTACATCTATGATATTGAAACTTCATTTTAATCTCATTAATAATAATAATAATATCTTCTTCAATATAAAGATTATCCTACATAAACAAACATTATTGAATTCATTTCAACTGTACTAACAATACATTAAAATTAAGTAAACAGTTTCATTTTCTAGAAAATGGAGACTTTACTGAATGGAAAACGAGTACTACCCATGGGGCGGAGAATTCACTGTTCGTTCATCTGATGGATGTGTTGCAGTTGTATTACTCACTATAAAGTATACGCCTCCGGATAACGTTGCAATATATGGTCCTTTGAAAACCGAGAATATTGGTGTAGAAAAAATAGTTGCCAATATTATTTCAAATCCCCACATAAGATACCTTGTTATCTGTGGAGATGATATCAGAGGTCATCGTTCAGGTGCCTCACTTGTTGCCTTATACAAAAACGGGATAGATAAACAGCATAAGATTATTGAGGCACTGGGAGCTATACCGTATATAGAGAATTTAAAAGAAGAAGCAATAGAAAGATTTCGTAACCAAGTTGAAATTGTTAACCTAATAGGAATCAAAGATAATGGTAAGATTGACAAATTTATAAATGAGTACACAGCAAAATCACCTCCATGTTTTGGAGAACCCTACATTGCAATAAGAATAAAAACTACTACAAACGTGAGTTTAGATGATAAAAGAGCATTACATTCAAAGATTGTAATGAATTATATGGGAAAAGTTGAGAAGAGAGGTAAGTAGATGTTTTCTTTTACTAAAAAACAGGAAATCTTTGACATTTCAGGAATAAAAATTGGCGGTCAGCCAGGTATGTATCCAACGATTCTCTTTGGTGGTGTTTTTTTTAAAGGAGAACCTGATTTTGACAGAACAAAAAGACATCTTCAAAAAATGTTAACTCTCAGTAAAAAAACAGGTAATCCCGTAATTCCAGATTTCTTTATTAGAACAGAAGAATATATTGAAGAAATCATTACATTTATTGAAAAAATGCTTCCAAAAAAACATCCTTTCTCGATAGATGTTATTGAGCCCTCCATCAAGATAAAAACCTTAGAATATCTTCACAAAAAGAACCTCCTTCCTAGGACTATCTATAATTCCATCCATATTGGAATCACAGATGAAGAACGAGAGGCTTTAAAGAAATACACTCCTGAAATGGCAATTATTGTAGCGTTTAACCCAAAGGATAAATCACCAGATGGAAAGGTTGAAGTCTTAGAAAACGGAGCACATCTATTAGATATTGGACTGCTAGAGCTATCTAAGAAGTTAGGGATTGAAAAAATCCTTGTGGATACCGCTGCGCTTGCACCGGGTGAAAACAGTGGGGCTTCCATTGCTGCTCTTCCTGTGATAAAAGAAGAATACGGTTTGCCTGCAGGTTGTGCCATTCATAATGTTGTAGAAAAATCAAAGTGGTTAAACGATTTCGAATCTGCGAGAAAAACAGTCGACTCTTCTTCAAATATTAATATTCCTGTTTTTGGAGGAGACTATGCTATCTTTGGCCCCATAGAAAATGCCGATATGGTCCTTCCCATTATTGCATGGCAAGATATTTTGGTATCTGAATACACAGAAAATTATTTTGGAATATCACCAGTTGAGTTTCATCCTAGGAGGAAACTTCTCCAATGAAGACTAGAATCAAAGCATGCGTCATTGGATCGTATCCACCACAAATTGATACTATAGAGTTAATGCACAGTTATTTCAATCAAGAAGAAGTTTCCTGGAAGAAGTATATTGCATATGCTGTTAATGACATGGTTAATGCTGGCATTGATATTATTTCAGATGGACAAACAAGGGATCCATTTATTCAGATTTTCACCAGAAAACTAAAAGGATGTAGAATTAGAAATAGAACAGAAATTGTGGATAAAATAGAATACGACGGTTCTATTATTATAGAGGATCAGAAACATGTTAGAGATTTAATCCCTAAAGATAAAGAATTAAAAGGAGTAATTACAGGTCCCCATACCTTAACCAACTCTTGCGTTGATCTCTATTATAATGATGAGAAAAAGACGGCCTTTGATTTTGCTTATGCTCTTAAAAAAGAAGCAGAAGCTTTACAAAAACATGTTGATGCGATTAGTATTGATGAGCCATTTTTTTCTAACAACATTCCTGATTATGGCAAAGAATTAATTGGGATAATTACCAAAGGTATTTCTTGTCCTACAGTACTTCACGCATGTGGAGATGTTTCTACTATTGTACCCGAACTTTTGGAAATGCCTGTGGATATGCTTTCTCACGAATTCAAAGCTTCGCCGCAGCTATTTGATGTATTTAAAGAATACAGTTTTCCTCAAAAACTCTGTTTAGGTTCAGTCCGTTCAGATGACATAAGAGTAGAATCTGTAAAAGAAATCACAAATCATATAATAAGGGCGATAGATATTTTTGGAGATAAGATTATACAAATTTCTCCAGATTGCGGCCAAAGATTATTGCCTAGAGATGTTGCATTTCAGAAGCTGAAAAACCTTTCAAGTGCAGGTGAGAAAATTAATGGTTGATAAGGAAGTTCCTTTGATAAAGGCCAAAAAAACACTACAAAAAGATGTAGTCCTTGACAGTGGAGGTTTCTTTGTTATAGAATTGCATGAAAAAGAAATAAGAGTCGAATATTATTCTAACATTTATAGAGATGATAGGATTGTCTCAGGGAACCTAGAGAAGGTTTTTTCGGGCACAAAAGCAGATGCATTATCTGATACTATAGTGAGACATGTTCCAAATCTTAGAGCCGAGCATTACACATATCTTGGTAGGGAGCTACAGAAAGCTCAATATGCTTTAGAACAAAACAAAAAATATGTTCAGGGCGGATGCTAGCTTCGTTGAATCGTGCTATTATCATTGACATGGATCTCTTCTGTACCGTTGTTTTGTTTTATTGTTATATTTTTTATTAATACCTGTTCTCCAATTTTAAATTTTTGAATCTCTTTTACTTTTGCATCCCAAACTATTATTTGTTTTTCTTCGTTTTTTTCTTTGATTTTTATTGTAGTTACAAAACCAAATTCGCCGTTATCCTTAAAAAAAGCCCGTGTGGATTCTCTATGACTCAGTATACCTTCAATATCATCTGAGCTTACTGATTGTAACTTATTAATGGCAAGTTGATCATTTGGTTCTACTTCTAAAAGCCCCCATCGGCCAAGATTTATCTCTAGACCTGAATAGCCGTTTTTTGTATAGCCATTTATAATTTTTACTATAGTCCCCCTTACTATATCTTTATTTTTTACTTGCTCTACATCTTTATTCCACAGTACTAACCGGCATGTACCCGTATCATCGCTTATATCTAGATTAAGTACCCTTCCTGAAGTACCGTTTTTTCTTTTGAAAGACTTGGAATCATAAATATTTGTAATTTTCCCAACAATTGTGTAATCAGAATCGGTTTTTAAATCAGATATTTTGCTGATAACCTGTTTGTTTCTCCCTAATTCATCTACTATAAATAATGCAATTGTATCTTCGTCAAATAGGCCATCGAATTCTCGAAAACGTTTTTTTATTTCTTCTTCAAATTCTTTCTTTGTCTTCAAATCCTTAATTGATTCATAAAGTTCGTCTTTGGTTTTATGCATCCTAGTTTAGGTATGTCTTTTGGTTACTTAAGTTTGATTATGTTCTCTAGATGGATCTATGAATGTTCCTGTTTGATTGACCACTTTTTTAGATGTGAAAAATGCTGCATCTATTAATTCAATCATGTTGAGATAGTTATCAGGTTCTTCATCCAATTTTTTAACGTATGTTACCCACATTCTCAAATAACTCTTAAAAATATAAAATCCAAGCTGCAATACAGATTAAAATCAATGCTGAGATTGAAATTGGAATAGTCGATCTTTTACTATTATTTTCTGATCACTATTTCTATAATTTACTCTAGGAAATTAAAAAAAGAAAAAGGGAGAATTGGTTTTATAGCCCAAGCATGAGCCGTAGTATTGGGAACAGGTGTGGGTGTTGTTCCAGGAATATTAAAAATAACATGTTCATGTTTAATGGTTTGTTTTTTGGTGTTATCATTGATACATCTATTGTACAGAAGTCATCAGGATCTTCCTTATTCTCGATTTTTATTGTTCCGGTGTAATCGTCTTTTTGTTTTGGTGCAACAACAGTTACTTGTACTGTCACTCCAGGTCCAGGTTCTAAATCGTCCCCTTGCTCTGGATTAAAAGTCCATGTTCCCCAACTTGGTTCGTGTGTGATCTCCCAGTCAAGCAATCCGCCACCAGCGTTAATAACAGTAAAATCACCCATTAAAGTTGCACCTGCCGATACATTTCCAAAGTGAAGGTCACCCTCACAGAACAAATCGGGATCTGGAGGAGTCCAACTAACACCTGTAACAGAGAAATCATCTAAAAAGAACGCAAAATGATCGTAAGAAACAACGTGGATTCCAATATATATATCTTCTCCTATATAATCTGTAAGATTATATGTATACTCAGTCCATACTATTGGTACCTCAATAACAGGACCAGAAACAATCGTAAAACTAGATGGATCTGTGTCCGTAGTTGAAATACCATACTCGATTTCTTCTAAACCATATGCATCATTAAGTGATCTTCCCCAGAAAGAAAGCATACC
>JAGLML010000091.1 GCA_023140035.1 Thermoplasmatales archaeon | reverse complement strand
TGTCCATTTGCTCAAATTCTTTTTATTGTCATTGAAGTCATCAGAGAAAAGAATATCACCGTATATTGTTTCATATGCCTCACTGGCTTCTTTCATTCTGGCTTTTTTTTCTACTATGTTCCCACTGATACTTGGTACGACACCAACTCCAACAAACAATACTATTATTCCACAGACCAATATTTTCCTTACATTAAAATTCGACATTTTAGTCCTCCCTTATGTATAAATTCTAAATCTACTAGTGTAATTTAAATGTTTGGTTTAAAATAATATTGCAACATCTGTAACAAAGAAAGAAAATGCGTTGGAGGGCATTATTTATGCTGTTTAGACTAATTTCAACAGGGCTTTTTCATCTAATTCCTGATTCTCTAATACTAAGGGCTTGTTTCTTCAGGTCCAAAACTTAAGAAACTCGATGGATTGTTTTGATTATTATATGAAGTTTTTATCCATTTCGCACTCCTAACGGTTTCTGAAATTCTTGTTTCATCGATAATACCATCCCAATAAAACCAATCAATTCCATCATGAATTTCATAACGAGAGCCGATTTTAATAGTTCCTCCGATATTTTGAGCTGTATAACTAAGTTCACTTCCATACTGGTTACCATTTAGATATAATCTCGATTTATCAGAATTATAATCTGTTACAACTACGATATGTTGCCAAATATTCGCACTTGGTGTATCACCATAATTATGATTCCCACCATCAAAAAGCGTTATATCTTCTGACAAATCAATCCATTTAAATAACAAACGACCTGCCTCAATATCAAACCAAAATGATCTATCACCTGTACTCCTATCAGCTTTCAACCAGAATGAAAAAGTATAGCTTTTAGCTGATGAAGTTAATCCCGTAAAATCTATATAGTCCTCTGTAAACCTCTGAGCATTTCCTATTTTACCAATTTCTTCTACTGGATTATTAGCACTTTTTTTAATTCCATCATTATCATTAATAGTGCTATCTTCAATATTTGAGCTTGTTTTGTCAATCAAATGATAAACCGCTTCATAATCCGAATCCCATACTTTTTCAGAAAATTGTTGACTACTTGAACTAGGATTACCATAATACATATAAAAAATGGTATCATCATCACCAGAAACACTAGGAACATTCACCCAAGCTACCAGTTCGCCAGATGAACCATCAAACCCCTCGATCTCATGATACAATTTTGTAGCAACACCAGCTCCATCCATAAACAAAATGTCATCGCCATCATTCTGTGCCTTACCAGACAAATCAGAATCAATGGTACCGACAAGGACTGGGAAATTTGTGAGATCTCCAGCGACTTTTGTATGATCGATAGTAATTTCTTTACGATATTGCCAGCCTTCGGCAAAGGGATCGAATGGTGGTTTTCCCTCAGTAATGAAGCTAAATTGTTGCTCAACAGTCTCTTTTCCATCGGTCACCTCAACCGTCCAGCGATATGGTTTATCATGTTCAAGATCGCTAATTGGCACGGTATACACCCCATTTGGTTTGAGGTTTCCACTGCCTGATCCAATATCGGGCTCTGTCGTAACAGTATAGCCCATGCGATCCCCGTCAGCATCCTCAATTCTAAAGCTCAATTCAGAAAGAGAAACAGGAGCATTCCATGTTCCACTGGGTGGATTTTCATCAGAGATAACTGACGGTCTATTTGGAGGCCAAAGTTCAATTTCTTCAGCGTTGACAGAAGCAAATAATGCATATCCCAACAGGCCATAGGCCATAACTGGTGGGAGGAAAATGCTGAATCCAATGCCCCAGAACCCAAGCGCTATACCATTCTGTGCACCAGTGGCAATAAACCCCGTTCCAGAACGTAACCCTCCACAAGAGGTAATCCCATCCATTGTTGACCATCTCACGAATAATCGGGGTATGGGTGTGAGAAGTATAGGTATGAGTCTTGGCAGGATAATAATAGGAAATGACGATCCAGAGCCTGTGGAAATATAGTTACAAAACAATTCAGATGCCCTACCTTGTAAACGAGGCAATGTACTTCTAGGGTGTTGAGGACGACTAGATTGGATAAGACGTGACTTTAGCCATTCTGGTGATAACCCTGCTGGCAATAAGTTATGTTCATCAGCAAGTGTGATGATCTCATGTTGCAACTGCTGTGTTCTATCAGATAGTGGATCCTGAACTATTTCAATTTGAAGCTCTTTAATTTTATCGTATAAAAACTCTGCTTCATCGAGAGACATGGTACTTTCTTGTGATGGTTCTCCAGGAAATCCAAACGTGTAACAAGTTACTACCACATTCTCCTGTAATTCACAAACATCTGCAATATTAGAATCTACCTGTGTTGTTTCTTCTGAATATCCACTTGATACAAAACTTGCACAGATAAAAATGACTATTATTCCAACTACTCCACTTTTCTTTAATAGATGATTCTTTTTCATTTATTAACCTCCCTGTGTAATGCTAATACATGTCAGGTATTTAGTTTTTATCTCTGATTCGATGATAAAACAACATATTATCATCCTAGATGTAACAAAGCAATAGATAAACAAATATATCAGTTCTGCATTATTAATATGAAGAGGGGGGAAACTCATGGAAGGAAATAACCTCATCAAGAAAGGAGTAGTAGTTGCAGTTATTCTCTTGTTCATCAGTGTAGCATTTGCTCCGAGTATCAATGCCAACATCAGCAAAGCATCTGTAGATAGTGAGTTGGTTGAGATTACCACAGAAGTATGTGGGTTGAATGGTGGGAAGCATACCATATCTCTTTCTAAAGAGGATGCTCTTGAAATAGAGCAGTTGTTTGATTCTATTAAAGAAAGATTGGATATTGTAAAGACAAGAGAAGAGACAGAAGAGATATTCAACGAGGCAGTAGTAGAATTGAATCAATATGGTTTGCTTGGTGATTTGAGTGTTGAACAGGCACAACGATTAATAACTGGTGGACAAAAGGATTCGAGTGCTATGAAATTAATGGAAAAGATTCATAGAAGATTTAGAGGAATTTCAAATAGTAATGAAAATATGTTTTGTTTAATTATTGGAGAAACCAATGAAACCTATATTGAAGGGCGAGTTGCATTATTCTTAGGAAGATTGTATCTATTAGCTATGTTTCTTGGACCCTTTTGGTTTCTCTATTTAATTATCTATGCGTTCTTTATTGAATGGTCACAGAAGAATCCTATTTCCTTAGTTAATAGAATTAATCTGGGTTATGTTGATGATGAGTTCGAAGTGGGATTTGTATATTATTATTCAAATGGATGGGTGACATCCATTGGTATGAATGGATTAAAATCATATGATGGAATGTTGAGAGGGGTTCTTCCCCTGAAAGGGACTTCTTATATGTCTGGTATGGTCACTTACAGAGAGCATTATCCAGCGGTTGCAGGTTTTACAGGTATAAAATTGTTCAAATCAGATACTGAAGAAACATTATACATAGGATTCGCTTTATGGGTGAAAATTGAGGAAATAAACTAAAGAATCACCATATTTGATGAAAAATCCATCACTTGCTAAAATATAAATAAGATGCCACTTATGAAATATATGAGGGAAGGCTATGAATAACTCCATCAAGAAAGGAGTAGTAGTTAGTGTTATACTCTTGTTCGTTAGTGTGAGTGTTATTCCATCAACTGGAAATAGAGTATCTTTTGATGATACTACACCACCAGTCACGACTTGTACACTTAATCCACCTGAACCTAATGGTAATAACAGTTGGTATGTTAGTGATGTTGAGGTTACTTTGAATGCTACTGATGATATGTCTGGTGTGAATGTGACGTATTGGAAAATTGATGGAGGGCCATATCAAATTTATACTGAACCGATTAATGTAACAAATGATGGACAACACACTGTGGAGTATCGGTCAGTTGATTACGCTGGTAATGTGGAAGATTTGAAGTCAGTTGAGTTCAAGATTGACCAAACAAAACCATTGATAGACCTAACTTGGGAGTCATATAAGGAAGATGGTATATGGTATGTAATATTTTCAGCATATTGCAGTGACGCCACAAGTGGTATGAATTACGTAGAATTCTATAAGAACGATTTGTTGATGCATACTGATTATGAAGAGCCTTATGAGTGGAATTATCCACCTATACATACAAGAAGTTATGTAATAGGATTAATTTTTAATCCACAACTTATTGAGGAAAATGTGACCTTTTTCGCATTTATAGTTAGAGTTTATGAATTACTTCTTGATGATATTGAAGATTCCTCCTTTTGTCCCATTGCTTACGATTTTGCTGGAAACTCAGCAGAAGACCATACAACAGGTATAACTTATATCATGTATGAAAAATATAGATTTCAACAACTAATATTTCCAAACAACTATACAGGGAGAATAGGCTCATTCTTCATCAACGCAAAATTTAAGGAAGGTCCTTTATAGATACTTTAGAGGGATGATATGAACAAAGTATATGTTAAGAAAGCCCTTGCAGTTGCTGTTATTCTCTTATTCATTGGACTTGCTTTTGCGCCAAGTATCAATGCCAACATCAGCAAAGCATCAAATAAAAGTCAAGGGAATAAGACAGATAATCCATCCCCTCAGTTGGGATTTCAAATTTACAACGGATTTCGTTTTCCTGGTATAAATATTTATGTTTTTAATGATGGTAATGAAACATTTCGAGGTAATGTCAGTTGCATATTCACTGTCAATGCATCAATTATGATTTTTGGAAATAGTTCTATAAATATTTCGGATTATTATGTAGAAATTGAACCAAGAAAAGAGGTACTCCTCTACCAGGGACTAATACTTGGATTTGGTTCTGTTGAAGCTGTTTTGGATATGCCTCCTCCTATTGATATTTATGAAGAGTTTGAAGGTTTTTTATTGTTTATTTTTCTGTTCTTGAAATTCAAATTTCACTAATATCTAAATATCATAACATCTATGAGAATATGAGGAAAGAAGATGAATAAGAAGATACTCCTTGGTAGTATCATAG
>JAGLML010000090.1 GCA_023140035.1 Thermoplasmatales archaeon | reverse complement strand
GGCAGAATTAACACTGCCGCTACAAGAGAGGAAATAGTCATAACTATAATAACTGTTCCAAACTGTTGTACTGCAAGAATATCAACAAAATAAACTGAACTTATGCCTGCAATCGTGGTAAAAGCTGCTTCGATAAGTGATAAACCAGTTTTTTCGATAGATTCTTTTGTTGCCTCCATTTTAGACTTGCCTGCTTCCATTTCTTCTCGAACTCTTTGAGTGAGATGTATACCGTAATCAATACCTATACCTATCATAATAGAAGCAACAGAAATAGTAATAATAGATAATGGAATATCAAGCATTACCAAGAACCCTGGTTCCCAGACAAGAACAAATATGACAGGGACCAACGTTAAAAATCCCCAAAGTGAGGAACTAAATATTAAAATAAGCACTGCTAACACGAGCAACAATGCAATAATCATAGAACGTGTTTGTTGGTCTGAAAGTATACCATTAATCTCCACATTTAATGCGTCTTGACCTGTCAATTTTGAAATCTGTCCGTTGTAGGGCAAGACTGTTTTCGATGCTATAGCATTAATCTCGTTTACCAATGATTTTAGTTTTTCAACACCCATTCCCACTTGAAAAGTAACAACGATGACAGTCTTTGAATAATCGTCATTAACCATTCCTTCTTTGGCAATTCTATCAAATATAATTTCCTCCACACCTGCAAGCTCAGCTATTTTTTCAAGTATTATATTTCTCTCTAAAACATCACTGACCTCTTTTAGTCCATCTGCGATTGAAACAACAGTTGCACCCAAAGCCCTCATTTCCTCTTCCATAGCATAGATAGCCTCAATAGTTTCAGGATACGTAAGACCTTGACTCTCTGTTTCAATTAACAACATGTTATAACTGGTCCCACCACCAAAATTCTCTGAATACTCGAAATATGTGTCAATTTCTGGCAAATCTTTTGGAGCCATCTCAAAGTAGTTCACATCAGTCCTAATACCAGGGAGAACCATTAGAGACATGACGGCGAAAAAACCTGCTAGCAAAGCAAATCGTTTTTTATTTCCAACAATAATATTTGCGATAGTCTTCCAATTATGAGCACGGCCATTTTTTTCAAACTTTAATATTATCGCTAAACAAGGAACAAGAATTGTGGCAGAAATAAAACAAAAAATAATACCAATAACGCATCCAAGACCAAAAGTTATTACCGGTGGCATACTTGATACCATCAGTGAACCAAAACCAATCATTGTCGTTATAGTAGAAAGAAAGACTGCCTTTCCAGTAAACTTTAATGTTCTTTCAACTGCCTCGATTTTGTCATCTAACGTTTGTTCTTCGGAAAATCTATTAAGAAGATGAATTGAATAATCAACGCCCAAACCAACAAGTAGGGCAACGATTGCAATAGATAAAAGCGTCAACTCAGGCATTATTATGCCAAATACTCCAAATGTTAATGCAAGTGCATAAGCCAACGGTAATAAGATTATAATAACACTTTTAAATGTTCGATTGAAGAAAAAGATAACAATGGAAATAAATAGTAGTGCGATTGGGAAAATAATTCTTATGTTTTCCATACTCTCTTTTTGAATTGCTTGCTGCATTGCGACGAGTCCTGTTACCTCCATATCTGAATAGCGGACTTCTCGGTCTATGGCAGCTTTAACGTTATCTAACACCGTATAATACTCGGCATCAGTTGATACTTGCAATATGATAACTGCTACTTTGTATGTATTAACAAAAAGAACTCCTTCAGTTGCTTGGATTAAAGTTCTTGCTATATATCGAGAAATGAGATTTCTATCTTCTGGAATTTCGAATTTTCCTGTACCTCCCAGTCCGCCAATAGCATATGGCTTTGCATTTTCATCTTTTATGAGTGAAGCAATACTTGTTACTGAAACAATACCGTCCTTTTCTCCTCTGTCGAGATTATATTTATTTACCTTCCCACTAACACGATCCATCTCTTTTAAGACATATGGATCTCGTATATCATCAGCTTCAACATAAATAACAATAGTTGATGCAATCTGGAACTCTTTATCTATTTCCTCCCATAGCTGTATCGATGGATGATCTTGGGGCAAATAACCTGAAAGATCTGAAACCATATACACATTTTGAATTTGTAAACCTATGATTGCAGTAATTATAGTAAAGACTAATATGACCGCTTTTGGTCTTTTTACCAATATTTTTGCAATCGTTTTTGAGTTCATGCTTTATCTACTCGCTCATAAATTTTTATCCTAACATATTTAGTAATTCCATCTTTTTTCCCAGATAGATTTGCAAGTTTGTTCAGCCTACCTTCCATATCTTTAGCATATTTTTGCAAAAGTTTAATGGGGGAAGCAGCCCTGTAGAGGTAGGGGTTTTTTCCTATGCTGTCATTTTTAAGTTTTTCCCGATAAATTAATTTCTGATCATACATTTTGGAAAGTAATTCTCTAACTGTACTTGGGTGAAGTTTGGTGCCTTTTATGATATCTTCACTTACTGCCCCGTTCTTCCTGAGTAAATATATATAAATTCTCGACTCCGCTCTAGATTTCAATATTTCATGCACTGCTCTCTCTGTGCTTTTGTCTACACGCAACCTGGTTTTACTCATTAATTTGCACCAATTTATTTTTTAATTTTAATAAAATTTGTTGTTTTATGAGTATAAATAGTTTTCCATTTTGTCGTTTGAAAAGCGACAAAACATTTTATCGGATTACAAACGATAAAATACAAAAATAGCAAAAAGTTTATTTCCATATATTCTGTCTTACAAGTAAGATACTATGGACGAAAAAACGAGAATAGAAAAAGATATAGTTATGTTCGAAGAAAACCTTCAAAAAATGCAACAAAGAGACATAGATGAAGAGCAGAGCAAAATAATTGAACTTGCAAGTCAATATTATGAAGATACAAAATATTATTTAGAAAAAAAAGATTATTTCACTGCCTTTGGATGCATAAATTATGCACATGGGCTATTGGATAGCATCATAAAACTTTAAAAATGTCCTATACGTTTAAGAGGAGGATAATATGAAAGTTGATGGGAACATAGAAAAATTCTACCAATACTCCTTTCCAATGCAAACGGTTTTAGTAACATGTAACGATGAACATGGCAAGACAAATGTCATAACGATAGCATGGCATACACCCATCTCAAAAAAGCCTCCATTGTATGGCATTTCATTAGCTCCAAGCAGATATTCCCACGATTTAATAAAAAAAGGCAAAGAGTTTGTAGTCAATTTTGTTTACTACAATATGGTTGAAAAAGCACATTTCTGTGGAACGCATTCTGGTAGATCAACAGATAAAATCGACAAAACTAGATTAACATTATCACCTGCTAAAAAGGTAAAGGTACCTGTCATTAAAGAATGCTATGCTCATTTAGAATGCAGGATGGCTCAAAACTTAACAGTTGGAGATCATACGCTATTTATTGGGGAGGTTGTTGCAGTACAAGCGGATGAAAATACATTCAAAAATGACTTATTAATGATAAACAAAACCCAACCATTATACTATGTTGGGGGAAACATTTATACTACAATTGACAGGTTAAAAAAGAAAGAATTCTAAGCGAACAATATTTCTACTTTATCATCTTCTTTTATAGATAATTTCTTTGCTGCATTACCTTGATTTATACCGATTTCAAGGAAATTGCTACTTCCAATGGTAGCAAGCATTTCCCTTTTTTTTACAAAACCATAGGATTTAACAAAAGGCAACTCTATACACTTTTCGCCAATAAATACCATAATGTTTTTATTGTAAACTAGACCATTTGACAGTACATCTCCAGTGATATTAGTTATAACGTTTCCAAACCTATCAATATAAATTACTTTTCCTGTGGCGGCATTTTCTCTAATCTCACCTTGCCCAAAATCCAGATCAATAAAATCATCAATTCGGTTGCCTATCTCTTCAAATGGTACGCCATTTGTTATATGTGCTGCAACAGGAGTGAAAATATCTCTCCCATGAAATGTTGTAGATATAGAATTGAGCATGTATTTTTCGTTTGAAATTTCATAGACGATGAAATCACCCAAGAAATGAGCTACAGGCATTAGGATGCCATTATCCGGACCGATCAATATATGCTTCCGTGTAGTTATCAAGATGCCGCGCCCCTCAGTACCCACACCAGGGTCTACTACGGCTACATGAACTGTTCCAGTAGGAAAATATGGAGCGGTACTTCTAAGGGTAAATGCTCCCTCAGGAATATTGTGAGGTATAATCTCATGTGTTATATCAATCAGTCTTGCATCAGTAATTCCTAATGCAACTCCTTTCATCTGAGAAACGTATCCATCCTTTGTACCAAAATCCGAAAGAAATGTTATAATTTTCATAAACTATCAACTAATCCTCAATCTATTATCTTTTATTAATTTAATAAGTCTATTTATAACACTTTTAGCCAATTTATACCAAAACTATATATGTTAGAAGCGTGCATAATATATGGAATGGAGTTTCGGGAGATGAGTTTCAAAAAAAATTTGAAGATTTTAGAAAATATTTGGAGTAAGACTAAAGGAGAAGGCATGACTTGTCCGCAATGTCAAGGATCTTTAACAATGGTTCAAATAGAACCGATATATGACAGAGAAAGCCTATACATTCCATATAAGACAGTCATCGAGTGTACCTCCTGTTCATTTAGGTTAGTAACGGAATCATTTACCATTTTAGGGAGCGTAAAAAATTTTGATTCACATCATGTAGAAATAGGTAGCTGGGCACCAAGTGGAAGTCGGGTTTTATCAAGGTATGAACATATTTTAAGTTACGATCTTTTAAAGGACCTAGCGAAAACGGGTGAATTAGTTGAATTTTTAGTTGTAAATAATCAAGTAGTACAAGTAATTGGATAGAATAATCAAAGTAAACCATTGAGATTTTTTGTAACGACTCCATAAAATTTATATAGCTTTTTGTAATTACATATAACTAAATATAATGATATATAATTATATGTAATTAGGTGATCGACATGGCAGAAAGAAAAGATGAAAAAA
>JAGLML010000009.1 GCA_023140035.1 Thermoplasmatales archaeon | reverse complement strand
GAAACTGTTGAACTTCATCCTGAAGAAAATATTTTTGAAATAGACACCACCAACAAAAACATCAAATCTGTGTTATCATCAATTGTTGAGATTGTCAAAAGCAACTTTGAGCCGACAAAAAAGTATAAGATAGGAAAAATTGATTGGTCTGAAGAGATACTAAATGATTTCTAACTATGGGAGAATAAGATGGTACTTGACAGAAAAAGGGATTCAGTAGATCCTTTGTTATCGATTGTTGCAAAACGTTTTTCAAAAATAAATCCAAATATTTTAACATGGATTGCACTTGTATTTGCATTTTTTTCTGGTTTATTTTTTTATTTTTCCTCTCCAGAATTTGAGCTATTAAACTATTATCTTTTTTTTGCTGCATTTTTTGTTTTTTTGAATGGATTTTTTGATGCAATAGATGGAAAGGTTGCCAAGTTGGCAAATAAAGCATCACTGAGAGGAGATTTTCTTGATCATGCATTGGATAGGTATGCAGATGTTTTCATGGTAGGAGGCCTTGCACTTAGCTCATGGTGCAGCAGACCAAGCATTGGACTACTTGCGATTATTGGAATGTTACTTACCAGTTATATGGGAACCCAATCCCAGGCAGTAGGTTATAAAAGGGAATATTCTGGCTTGTTAGGACGTGCGGATAGACTAGTGTTGTTGATAATATTTCCTATAGTCCAACATATTGGACTTCGTTTTTCCTTACAGTTGCCATGGGAAACAACGGTCTTAGATTGGATTTTAATCTATTTTGCTGTAGTTGGCAACATAACGGCTATCCAGCGGTTTTATAGTACGTTAAATTGGTTTCGAAAGGGCTTTAACAGGATCAAATAAGGTAAAAGAATGAAGTAATATGATGGATATGAATCGCTTGCAATGGATCAATAAAAAATTAACAGAAAAAACCTATTCGAGATCGATCATCTCAGCAATTTTGACGATGCTGTTATGATTTAGATCTTGATATGATTATAATGAGAGGATGATTACAATCGGTTCAAGGATATTCACACCAAAGGATATAGTTCTACAGGATGATGCGTTACATAAGAAAGGAAGTTTTGGCCATGTAGAAACATGGTATTATGATGGCATATTTGATAACAATTATAGTATAGTAATGCTCGTGAATGTTATTCACATGGGTTATCTCGGTATTGTTTTAGCAGGATTGTCAATTTATAAAGATGCGAAATTAGTAAAACGCGTGAGGAGCAGAAATCCTTACAAATGTTTATATGGATCAGAAAAAGAACCACTTATAAAGATAAACGACCAACAGATAATAAAAGGATATATCAACAAAGATACGAAGAGATGGATATACCAGATCTCTATAGGAGATGATAAGCAAGGCGTTGATTTAGAGTTCATTAAAACAACAAAGGCGTGGAAAGGGAAAACTTTTTTGGGTAACTGGCTAGTTATTCCTCGATTTGATGTAAACGGAAGAATTTTTCTCGATGGAGACACCGTTAGTGTCTCAGGTGAGGGGTATCATGATCATAACATCTATCCTATTTATACATCATTGGTAAATAAGGGATATCATTTTGGAAAAATTCCGATCGACTCAATGAGCATCACATGGGCTCGCGTCACAAAAAATCGCGCTAATGAAGAACTCATTGTGATTTTAAACAGAAACCAAGAGTACATATCGATAAACCCTAGGGATGTACGTTTCACGATTGAAAAGCAGGTCAGGGATCATGGTAAACTAACACCGACAATGTGGTATTTGAACGTTGATAATGATCTATTGCATTTAGACGTAAAAATGGAATCGATAAATTTTCATTATATCCGTATACCCGCAGTTAATTACTGGCGGCATCATATAAGAAACACTGGTACTATTCAGATCGATTCTGTTTCTAGAAAGATAGATAATATTGAAATTTCAGAATATTTGAGATTTTTTTAAATCCAGAAACAACCTAAAAATGAAGTAATGATAATGATTTTAGTACAATAAAGAGGTTTAAGAAAAAATGAATAATCATGAGAAAAACGCGATAATTGTATCTCTCAATGATGATATTTCAGAAATAAGCGAGTTAGCTGACTCTTTGGATTATAATGTAATAAAAGAGTTTATTCAGCATAGAAAAATTCCTGATGTTAATTTTTACGTTGGTTCTGGTAAGGTAGATGACATAAGGGAGTACATTGACAGTTCTTTAGAAGACATCGATTTAATTATTGTCGATGGGGAGTTAAAGCCGTCTCAGTGGTTTGCCCTTGAAAAAAGATTACAGGTAGATGTTTATGATAGAATAAGGCTAATTCTTGCCATATTTGAAGAACGTGCAGAGAGAAAAGAAGCCAGGCTACAGGTTAAACTTGCTCGACTTCAGTATGAAAGGCCATATGTTCGCGAACTTATTCATCGTGCAAGAGCTGGTGAACATCCTGGTCTTATGGCTGGAGGTGAGTATCAGGTAGATGATTACTATGAAATGATTAAAAAACAGATGAAGAAGATCAGAGGAGATCTAAAAAAAATCAGAAGCGATAGAGAGCTTCATAGACAAACCAGATATAAAAGCGGTTTTTATTTGGTTTCATTAGCAGGGTATACAAATGCTGGAAAAAGCAGTCTTTTAAACCTTCTTTCTGGGGAGAAAGTAAAGGTAGAAGGAAGGTTGTTTTCAACCTTATCTACGACAATACGGAGAATTCGAAATAGAGTAAATGGCAAAAAAGTCCCTATTCTCCTTACAGATACCGTTGGATTTATTGAGAACCTTCCATCGTGGATAATAGACGCTTTTCACTCAACTCTTGAGGAAATTGAAGTAGCAGATGTTGTTGTTCTTGTTGCTGATGGGAGTGAAGAAAAAGAAATTGTTGAAAGAAAACTCCAGGTCTCTCTTAACGAGTTAACAGATCTCGGTGTAACAGCCTCGGTTGTTATTGCTTTGAATAAAATCGATTTAATCGAAAAAGAAAAGATTGATACTCTCGTATATTATCTTAACCAACGAGGACTAATGAATAATAGACTGTGTGTTCCGCTCTCTATTAAAGAAGAGAGAGGTATTGATTTACTTCTCGAAAACATATACAAATCGTTACCACATCTGGTTGAAATGACACTGAAATTACCGCTTAATGAAAAGTCTCAGGCTTTTGTATCTCAATTGTATAAAAAGACAAGAGTTTCTCATATCAATTATAACCATTCAATTACTATAAATATTGAATGCAATGCAAAAATTAGAGAAAAAATACAATCAAAATGCGAAACTCTTCAAGGATCAATTATTTGATAAAAAAACAAAACATTTATACGCCAATATTTATTCCAACAAAAAAAGGGAGGCCATTTATGAAAATAGAAAGATTGTCTGATCTACGTCAAATTATATTGATGATAGGGTTAATAATAATTGGAACACTTGGCAGATATGTGCTATTTGGTTTGGGGGTACAACCCTTTCCAAATTTTGAAGTAATAATGGTAGTAACATTTTTAGCGATCATGTTTTTAAAGCCAACAATAGCTATTTTTGTACCCCTGCTAAGTATGATTTTTAGTGATTTACTAATTGGAAATCCTATCTTTATAGGAAGTCAAATGAATAGAATAATGTTGTTTACCTATTCTGGATTTACGATAATAGCTCTAATAATTGTTTTTAACAGAGATAGACTCAAAAAAAGCCTTGGGGGATTTAGATTAAAAAATGTGGGAATTGCTGCAGGACTTGGAATCGGATTTGTATTAATATATGACGTATGGACCAATATTGGATGGTGGTATCTATTATATCCACATAATGTAAACTCTTTAGCTGCTGTTTTCACTGCAGGAATTCCATTTATGATATATCACATGATCTCTGGCGTAGTAACATTTGTTTTAGTCGCTCTTCCAATTCTCGCATATGTTTCCGAAAAAACTAGCATTGAACTACCAATCAAGATTAAAAATATACATAAGATCCCAGTTGCTGTTTTAGCACTTTGTTTGATTGCATTGTCTTTTACAGGCACTGCTATGCAAGTCCCAGAAAAAAGTGAAGTTTGGCTTGAAAAATCAGATGAAACAAGCGTAAAAATGGTGGTGCTAGGGGACGGATGGACACTTGAGGACAATCTCATTGCATATGATGGCGATACCGCGTTCTCCATTTTAGAAACATTTTCCAAGAGAAACGGAGTTTCATTTGAATATACATATTACGAACAATTCGACTCTATATTAATCGATTCAATTAATGGTGATGTAAACGGTGAGGATGGAAAATACTGGCAATATTACGTAAATGAAGATATTCCAATGATTGGTGCTGACAAATACACGGTTTCTAACGGAGATTATATTGAGTGGAGATTTGATGTGATACCTGTTTAAAACAGGTAAAACTCACCTTTTTTTCACAAACCCTTAAATCCGAAAACATTCGAATATTTTCACATTTGGAATTACCGTTTTAGAAGAATATGTTGAGGAGTAAGGCTATTCCCAATACAAGAAAGATAACACCAATTAACCTCCCGAGTTTATTTTCGTCAACTTTATTGGCAACTAGAGATCCAGATATGGCCCCTACAACAGCTGCACAGCCAGCTATCAATGCAGCACTAACAATTACCTCGTTGTTTAAGAAATGCCCAATAGTTCCAGATCCTGCGATAAAAAACATTATAATAAGCGAAGTACCAATTGCTGTATGAATATCATAGCCCAAGATAAAAATAAGAAAAAGTGCAACCATACCCCCACCACCGATACCTGAAAAACCACTTGCAAGACCAATAATGAATCCAAAAATAACGAATGAAAGAGTCCTATTATCTTTAAAAAGTTTTAAATTAATCCTTTCTTTGACAAAGTCAACGTTTCTTTGAACACCAGTCATAATAAAATTCGCACCAATAATGATTAAAAAAAGACCGATAAAAACACCAAGTCCTAATGGAGAAGCACCCGACGTGAATCTACTACCGAGAATTGCACCGATAACACCGGTAACAGCAAGCAGAAATGCTGGTCGCATATCGACATTGCCATTTTTAAGAAATATCAATCCAGCAACACCGCCGATAATACAATCAACTAAGAGACTTGTACCAATCGCCTGATGAATAGAATATCCAATAAAAATTGTTAAACTGGGGATCAGAAATGATCCTGAAGTGCCCGAAGCTGTACCAACAGATATGCCACTTCCGAAACCGGAAATAATGAGGATAATGGTTATTGCGTAGTCATCGATCACATGGGTCGGTAACGTGTTTTCTAGCTATATATGTTCTCTATTTATGATAAGTATATAAAAATACATCCTAAACTCAAAAATTGCGTCCCTAAATACCTAAAACACGTTTTGTATTTAGCTTTACAGAACAAAAAATAGGTTTCGTAAGGAGTATTATTAATGACAAATAACAAAAGGCTTATATTTCATAACGATATAAGGGGTGAGAGAGGTATGTAATTTATGGCAATAGGTTTCGTACTGATAAGTGCTGCACCCGCACGTGAGCATGATGTATATAACAAACTTTCTAAAGTACCAGAGATTATCGAACTCCATCCCTTGTTTGGAGAATACGATCTTATAGCAAAAATCGAAGCCGACGATTTCGAAAACCTGGGAGTTGTTGTAGTAAACAAAATCAGATCAATCGATGGTGTGATTGATACAAAAACCTTAACAGGGACAAAATTTTAGGGAGGTGAAAAAAGAATGTTGAACTATTTTTTGAGCATGTTGATGCTGGTGTTCGCAATTGCAAGCATAATCGCAGGTATATTCACTGCCTATTTTGGATCTGGTAAAAGCAGAGCAGTTGGAGCAGTTTTAATAATAATCGGGTTGATTGTTGGAGTCTTATTCCTTTGGTTTGCTGGAATTTTAGGCTTTATGGGCACTGCACCACTATCATTTTCAGGATATGTTGTGAACGGTATCGTGGCAGTTGTCGGTGCTGTGATAGGCGCATTAATCGCTCTTGGAATCTTCCTACTTGCAATAATGAAAGCCTAGATAATCATCTCTAAAAAATATTCATGAATCCTGAGATCATTTGTAAGTTCAGGATGAAAGGATAAGGCCAGGAATTTATCTTGCCTGGCTGCAATTATTTTTTTATCTATTTTTGCAAGTATTTCACATTTTCCCCAGACCTTTTTGATGATTGGTGCACGTATAAAAACAGCATTATATGGTTCAGAGAATCCCTTGATTCCAACACTTTTTTCAAATGATTCTTTTTGTCTTCCGAATGCATTTCTTTCAACTTGCATGTCCATTGCATGTAATAGTTTTACATCATCCTTTTTTCCAACAATTTCTTTAGCAAGCAATACACAGCCTGCACAGGTGCCCATTATGTGAAGGGTATCTTGTCGTAATCTTTGAAGGATAGTGTCGTACACACCTGATTTGAATAGAATTCTAGAAATAGTTGTACTTTCTCCTCCAGGTATAACCAGAGCGTCTATTCCATCTATGTCTTTTTTTTGTCTAACAAGCTTAGCATTTCCATGGGTATTTGTTTTTTTAAAAACACGACGGATCGAATCTATATGCTCAGATACTGCTCCTTGAACAGATAAAACTCCGATGGAGACTATTTCTACCAGCCTCTTTCTTGCAATAGTTGTTCTTTCGGTATGTTTTCTATCTCAATGCCTACCATCGCATCCCCGAGATCTTTACTAACCTCTGCGATAACATCAGGTTCGTCATAGTGTGCTACTGCCTCGACAATTGCCTTCGCTCTTTTTTCTGGATTATCTGATTTAAAGATCCCAGATCCTACAAACACACCGTCACTACCTAGCTGCATCATTATAGCTGCATCTGCTGGAGTTGCGATCCCACCTGCAGCAAAATTTACAACTGGAAGACGCTGAATTTCTTTGATTTCTTTTAAAATATCAAAAATCCCTTTTTTTACATCACTGTATATATATTCTTCAAAAACAACGGTTTTATCTACTATTTTTTGATTGGTGAGTGTTTTTATTGAGTTGACATAGCTTTGTGAATACTCTTCTGCAAGTTTTTGTAAACCTGTTTTGTCCATTTCCTTTAACTTGCTTATCATACTTGTAACCATTCTTTGATGTCGTATAGCTTCAACGATATTTCCAGTTCCCGCTTCACCTTTTGTACGAATCATAGCAGCTCCTTCCCATATCCTCCGAACTGCTTCGCCAAGATTTCTACATCCACAAACAAACGGTATGGTAAACTTACGTTTATCTACATGATAAAAAGGATCTGCAGGTGTAAGTACCTCCGATTCGTCAATCATGTCTACGCCAAGTGATTCTAAAGCTTGCGATTCAACAAAATGTCCAATTCTTACCTTTGCCATAACCGGGATACTCACCGTCTGCATTATATCCTGGATGATTTTAGGATCTGCCATTCTCGCTACGCCGCCATGTGTACGAATATCAGCCGGAACTCGCTCTAATGCCATTACTGCAACTGCTCCGCTTTCTTCAGCAATTCGTGCCTGCTCTGCATTGATAACGTCCATTATGACGCCACCTTTCTGCATCTTTGCAAATCCCTTTTTGACTAAAGCTGTGCCATGTCTTAATTTTGTAATATCTAACTCTTTCATAATTTTCTACTCCCCTAAAGATAAAGATCAGAGAAGGATAACCAAATACCCTTTATTAAGAACTGTGGTTGTACATAAAGTTATTGGTTTAAGAACTTAAATATTAAAAAAAGAAAAAGTGGGTTTTACTCCCACCACCATTTATCTTTCCAACTTTGGTTCCACCATGACTTAATTGGTACACAAGGAGAAGTTTGCCAATTCTCTGCTTTCAATTCAACTAAATGTTTCCACACTTCGTCCCAGTTTTTGCCTTCTACCCAGGATATATAATCCCAGTCGCCGGGGATACTTGCACCGCTTGTCATCCAATTCCATCTTCTTATCTTGTCGGGAGTCTCATTTAATTTATTTTCTCTGAATAACACCCAAGAACCAGCAGGTTTTTCCCACCACCAGTTATCATTTTTGTATCCACTATATACCTGATGCGAACTCGTGTATTCTACGTCATCCCAATTTTTTATTTCGCCTACACATCTGTGTACTGTGTCCCAATCTTGCGCGTCAAACCAGACAATGACATCATATTCTCCAGTTACAATCCATGTGCCTATTATATTTTCCCAATTATGAAACCTTTGCCAGACATCGTGAGCTTTCCCTTTTGCTGTTTTTATAAAAACATAGGCAGATCTATTTTTCCAATCCATTCTCCATCTCTCCTATTGAGTAAATTACTTATCTGTTAGTGGGACTTATATTTTTTGGTCTTTAATTGAATGATGACTATTGATTTTTTATTGAGAGCTAATTCTTTCATCTATACCTTTGGAATGTCTGTTAATGCTTTTTTAATGTGTTCTTTTGGATGTTGATAGTCTTGAATTTTGTGGTTATGGTATGCATCGTATGCAGATAGATCAAAATGTCCATGTCCACTGTTTGCAAATAGAATTACTTTTTTCTCGTTTTTACGTTTACACATCTTTGCAAAATCTATTGTTGCTTTTACAGCATGTGCGGTTTCTGGTGCAACTACAAATCCTTCAGTTCTAGCGAATAACTCTGCAGCCTCAAAGACTTCATTTTGATAATACGCAACAGCTTCCATATATCCCTCTTTTGTTAATTTGGAGAGAAGAGGCGAATCACCGTGATACCGTAAACCTCCAGCATGAATTGCAGCTGGAACGAAAGTATGGCCTAGTGTATGCATCTTGAGAAGTGGCGTAAGACCAATGCTATCCCCGAAATCATAACGATATTCTCCCTTTGTGAGTGTTGGGCATGCAAGAGGTTCAACTGAAACAATCTTCAAATCTGGTTTTTTTCCAATTAGTTTATCTCTAACAAACGGAAAACAAGCTCCGGAAAAATTGCTTCCTCCCCCAACACATCCAACGATAATATCTGGGTATTTATCAATAAGCTCAAACTGTTTTTTTAGTTCTAAACCGATAATTGTTTGATGCAACACTACATGGTTTAAAACCGATCCGAGGGCATAGTTTGTATTTTCATGAGTTGCCGCATCTTCTACAGCTTCACTAATTGATATTCCAAGACTTCCCGATGTATTGGGATCCTTTTTTAGCATTTCTCTTCCCACTTTCGTTAGTTTTGTTGGACTTGGAAATACTTCGGCTCCCCAGCTTTCTATGAGTACTCTTCTATATGGCTTTTGCTCATAACTGCATTTAACCATATATACCCTGCATTTGAGATCAAATATTTGACTTGCAAAAGCAAGTGCAGAACCCCATTGTCCTGCTCCTGTTTCAGTTACAACTCGTTCAATGCCTGCTTTCATATTATAATAGGCCTGTGCTACGGCAGAGTTAGGCTTATGACTTCCTGGAGGACTTACACCTTCCCATTTGTAGTAAATCTTCGCAGGTGTTTTAAGTGCTTTTTCTAAACGTCGTGCCCTATAAAGAGGAGTAGGTCTCCATATACGATAAATCTCTCTAACTTCTTCAGGTATTGGTATGTATCGTTCCCTGCTAACCTCCTGTTTAATAAGTCCCATTGGGAATATTGCATTCAGATCATCTGGTCCTATTGGTTTTTTTGTTTTTGGATTCAACGGTGGATCCAACGGAGTTTTCAGATCTGCCTGAATATTGTACCATTTTTTTGGTATGTCGTTTTCATCTAACATTATTTTTGTTTTGTTCATATATTAATTATTATCAAGGTACTATATAAATATTTCTAAAATTGTACATTATAGTACAAATTTGTACATCGACGAATCGCCTAATAATTGATAGTAAGAGTGATGTGGTGACTAAATGGTGGTGATTGACTGTGAGACCTTCCATCTTGCACAATATTTATATATTATAAAAAATAATAGTAATATGGAGAGAATGAATGACAAAAAAGAAAAACAATAAATCTTCACCTTTTCACATAGTAAATGTCGGAAGTAAAGAACTTCCAATATTAAAATATAAACAACAAAAAATGTAATATAGAAGAATAGAATTATTTTAAAATGAGAGTTTTAGGAGAAAAAACAGAAATAGAGCAATAAGGGAAGCCTTCAATCTTCTATCGAGTTCTTTACCCTCCTTCTGCCATTTTTGTGGTAACTGTTGTCTAGTTTTGTACTTCATAGTAAATATATTAGTAAAAATGAACAATATTTATATGCTTTCAAAACAGTATTATTGTGTATGTGGCAGGATATTGCTAAATATTTCAAAGGCTATCCAAAACGAAGAAAAGTTGCACAAAAATTGTTAGAATATGGGCTGAAAATAAAAAATAACAAGATATATTGTGGAGAAATAGAACTCTCGGATTCAAAAATAGCACGAGCTCTGGATATAGATAGAAGATCAATAAAAGCCACGATAGACGTTATTGTAAAAGAACCCGAATTACATCAAATATTTTCTAAACTTGCACCGACCTGTCATTTAAAGGACGTGGCACCAAACATGAAATGGGGCGTAATAGAAATAATACCAGAAGATCCAAGTATGCCAGGAATACTCGCCGATGTCGCAACAATTATTGCAAATAACAAGATTAGTATACGCCAGTCGATAGTCGATGATTTTGAAATCTCTGAGGAACCAAGACTTTTCATTGTAACGGAAAAATTGATACCTGGTTCGCTTATACCAAAAATTAGAAAAGCAAAAGGAGTAAAAGCAGTACTCATCTACTAGATAGAAAACTAGCTGTGCGATTTTTCACGCAACCAAGGAACCAGTCCACCTGCAGTAATTATGTCTCGTAGAAATTCGGGAACCGGCTGCATGGTAAACCATAGATTTTTAGTTACATTTTTAATCAATCCTTTATCAAAATCAATCGATAGTTCATCTTCATTCTCAATTGCATCTACCGCTTCTGAAGATTCAATAACGGGCAATCCCTGATTTATCGCATTTCTATAAAATATCCGTGCAAATGATTTTGCAACAATTGCTCCAACTCCTGCATATTTTAAACACATTGCAGCTTGCTCTCTGGATGAACCACATCCAAAGTTTCGTCCTGCTACAATGACATCTCCTTTTGTAAATGTTTTAAAGAAATCTGGATCCAAATCCTCCATGGTATGAAGAGCGAGTTCTTCTGGTTTAACAAAATTTAGATACCTTCCAGGAATTATGACATCTGTGTTTATGTCGTCTCCATATTTCATTGCATTGCCTTTCAGAATCATAGCATCATGTCCCTTGGATCTGTTATTTCCCCTTTTACCGCTGAAGCTACAACGGTGGCAGGAGAACCTAAATATATCTCTGCCCCAGGTGCACCCATTCTTCCTTTAAAGTTACGATTTGTTGAGGAAATCACACATTCTCCATCTGCGAGCACCCCTTGATGTAAACCAAGGCAAGGGCCACAACCAGGGTTTACCACGACGGCTCCTGCTTTTAAGAATATTTCAATATAGCCCTTTGTTATGGCTTCAAGATAAACAGAACGGGAAGCAGGAACGACTATCATTCTTACATTTTTTGAAATAGTCTTGTCCTTTAGTATATCAGCTGCTATAGCAAAATCCTCCAGTCGACCATTTGCGCACGAGCCTAAAACCGCCTGATTTATCTTTACCCCTGTTACTTTGCTAACAGGTTTTGCGTTATCAACCTTGCCTGGACATGCTACCTGTGGTTCAGTATCTGTCACATCAAAATCAAACGTTTTTTCGTATTCTGCATCTTTATCTGAATAGAGCAATTCAAACGGTTCTTTAGTCCTCAATTTAAGATAATCAAGTGTCTTTTTATCTGGTGGAATGATTGCAGCCTTGGCGCCTGCTTCCATAGCTTGATTAGAGATACACATTCTACTGTCGATAGACATGTTTTCTATAGTATCTCCATAAAATTCACATGCCTTGTAATTAGCGCCATCTGCACCTATTTTACTTATCAAATAAAGTATAACATCTTTCGACATTACATACTTTGATAACTCACCAGAAATATCGAATCCCAATGTCTTAGGAACCTTTAACCATAGTTTTCCTGTAGACCAAACAGCAGCCATATCAGTGGTGCCAATACCAGTTGCAAATGCACCAAACGCCCCATAGGTTGTTGTATGGGAATCAGTTCCAACAATTAGCATTCCTGGATGAACAAACCCCTTCTCAGGAAGTATTTGATGGCATATACCTTCACCCACATCAAAAAGGTTTTTGATATTTTGTTTTTTTACAAATTCACGAATGAGTTTATGATTTTCTGCAGTTTTGATAGTGTTTGCAGGAGTTTGATGGTCAAGAACTATTACTATCCTCTGCGAGTTCCAAACATTTTTTTTATCCATTTCTTTAAAAATTTTTGAGACTAATGCAGTATTGTCGTGACTCATAGCAAGATCAATGTCTGCATCAACAATTTCTCCCGCTTTCACCTCTTTTTTTCCAGAAGCTCGTGCCAGTATTTTTTCAGCTATTGTACTTGCCATTCATTCAAGGCAATACTGCAGAAGATTATAAACTAGTATATTAAAAAATAAAGAAGGTTTTTAGCTTTTATTTTAAAGGATAGGAAATCTATGCGATAGTTATTTCTTTGCAGAGATAAACATCTTGAATTGCATTGAGTAATTTTACGCCTTCATCAAAAGGTCTTTGAAATGCTTTCCTACCAGATATCAATCCTGTTCCCCCAGCACGTTTATTGATTACTGCGGTTCTCACTGCTTGAGCAAAATCATCTTCACCAGAGGCACCACCGGAATTTATCAGTCCAACTCTACCCATGTAGCAATTGGCAATTTGATATCGTGTTAAGTCTATTGGGTGATCAGAAGCCAGTTCGGTATATGCTTTCTCATCTATTTTGCCATACTTCACTTCGTCTCTATTGAGTGCTACATATCCACCATTTATAGTTGGAAGCTTTTGTTTAACAATATCTGCCTCAATGGTAACCCCAAGGTGATTTGCTTGACCTGTAAGGTCTGCCGAGGCGTGATAATCGTTTCCATCTACCTTAAAAGCAGCGTTTCTAAGGTAACACCACAATACGGTAGCCATACCCAGCTCATGGGCATACTTGAATGCCTGACTGACTTCCTGGATTTGTCTATTGGACTCTTCTGAGCCAAAATAAATCGTACAACCAATTGCCGCTGCTCCCATTTCCCATGCTTGTTCAACACCTGCAAACATTATTTGATCAAAGTTATTTGGATATGATAGGAGTTCGTTATGATTGATCTTCACAATAAAAGGTATCTTATGAGCATATTTTCTGGAGACTGCGCCTAATACTCCAAGGGTTGATGCTACAGCATTGCATCCTCCCTTGATTGCAAGTTTTACTATGTTTTCAGGATCAAAATACATTGGATTGGGGGTAAACGATGCTGCAGCGGAATGTTCTATTCCCTGATCAACAGGGAGTATTGATAGATAACCAGTACCAGCTAATCTCCCATGATTAAAAATTGATTTAAGATTTCTTAAAACCTGAGTATGTCTATCTGAATCTACAAATGTTCTGTCAACAAAATCGGATCCTGGAAGATATAATGATTCTTTTCGTATCTTCTCACAAGTATGCCCTAAAAGATAATCTGACTCTCCACCTAGATGCCCCTTGATTGTTTCAATATTACCATTTATATATTCTCTTATCCCCTCTAATTCAGCCAATAGAGATTCACCTCACTTATAATCAAAATAGAATACGGTTTAGCAGATAAAACTTTCTGAATAAAAACCAATTAGAAGGATTTTAGAGTTTTACTTCCTCGTACCGTTTAATCAGTTTATCAAGCATATCTTTCGTCATGGTCGGTAGATCATATTCTGGTTTCCACCCCCATTCTTCCCTAGCAACACTATCGTCTATTGACCTAGGCCAAGAATCTGCAATGGCCTGTCGAAAATCAGGTTTATAGTTACACGTGAACTCAGGAATATGTTTCCTTATTTCATCTACAAGTTGACCTACTGAGAAACTCATTGCAGTTAGGTTAAAGTCACAGTGGTGTTTGAGTCTTGAGATATCTGCTTCCATAAGGTCGATAGTTCCTTTTATACAGTCAGGCATATGCATCATAGGAAGCACAGTATCCTCTTTTACAAAACATGTATATTTTTTATTGTTAACAGCTTCATAGAATATCTCTACGGCATAGTCAGTTGTACCGCCACCAGGAGGCGTTTCACTACTAATAATTCCAGGATATCTTATACCCCTAACATCAAGATTGAATCGCTTAAAATAATAATCACCAAGCAGTTCACCTGCTACTTTTGTTAGACCATACATTGTTTTTGGTTTTAACACAGTTTCTTGGGGAGTATTATCTCGTGGCGTCTCAGGACCAAAGACGGCAATAGAACTTGGCACAAAAACCCGAGTCATCTCACATTCATGTGCGGTTTCCATTATATTATAAAGCCCATTTATGTTAACATTCCAGCACAATAATGGTTTTTCCTCACCAACTGCAGAAAGAATAGCAGCCATGTTATAAATGGTATCGATATCATACTCATCAACTACTTTTTCTACGGTTTCCCTTACAGTGATATCAATAAATTCAAAAGGACCTGAATCCAGTAGTGTCTTATTTGGCTTGGTTTTTCTTCCAGTTGCTAATACATTATCGTTACCATATCGCTTCCGTAACTCCATGGTAAGCTCTGAACCAATCTGCCCTACTGCACCAGTCACAAGAATATTTTTCATTCTTTTCTGTACCATACAATAATCCCCACAGTTACAGTCCTGGTATTATCAATCTATATAGATACTTTACTGTTTACACATATTTTCGTGGAGCTCTTTAACTATCAACATCATCCTTTGGCGGACCCGGTGATATAATAAATCCTTTTCTTTTTTTCCGCCATTTTGCCCATCGAGCAAGGAAAAGTGGCAGAAATAGAACCGAAGTTAAAAACGAATAGGAGATTGTAATGGCAAGGATAATACCAAATCGCTGTTGCGGCGGTATTGGTGCTAGGACAAGAATGCCGAAGGCAAGTGCTGTAGTAAGCGCTGCAATAAGAAGTGCTCCTCCAGTATGTGAAATTGTTTCGCAAACGGCTTTTTCAATATCTCCCGTTTTATCAACGACAAGTCGGAACCGCTCTGTTACATGTATAGAGTAATCAATTCCAATGCCAATCGTGATACTTGTTACTGTGACAGTCAAGACATCCAATATGTATCCAAAGTAATACATGGTGCCTAAAATCCAAATCATAGAAATACCCACAGGTATCATTGCGATAAATCCAAGCGTTGGCTTTCGATAGGCTAAAATAAGGACGATTGCTGCAAGAAAAATAGAAATCCCTGTTGCTACAAATTGACTCGATGTCAATGAATTGGTTACGCTTAACTGGATAAGAGAATACCCAGTTGCAATTGCCGTAGCATCTCCATATGTTGCAATATCTTCATTGATCTCTTTGTTTAACAGTTCAAGATCATCCTGCAGATTTCCTCCTCCAAGCTGAAATGATGCATCAAGATAATATCGAATAACCGTAGCTGTATAACGTGAATTATCTTTATACAAGGCCATTTGTATCTCACTGCTTCCTAATTCCTCCAAGTCAAATTCGCCCATTTCAATGTCGCCCATATTAAAATTCGAACCTTCATACAGATAATTTAAAAGTGCTTGGACATCTTCATCGGTTTTTGGAATACTTGTTTTCTCATCAATATTAAATTCATCAACCATGGATCGGTTGTTTTTTACTGCATTTTGAATCACTGAGTAGACACTTGTTACTTTGATGGAGCCCTCAGTATTTCGACTAACAAACGTATCATCTTCAATATTACTATGTGTTTGCGCAATTCCTTTCAAGGATTCAACAGTGGCAACATTACCTTCAATTAAGATATACTCTTGATATTCACTAGCATGTGGAAAGTAGTCGGCAATAGTATCAAAAAGTTCCATCGCAGGATTATTTTCTGGGACAAACTGATCCAGATCAAACCCCCTCTCAAGTTGTACTGCACCAGATGCAAAAACAAGAGTGATCAAAACCATCGCAA
>JAGLML010000089.1 GCA_023140035.1 Thermoplasmatales archaeon | reverse complement strand
AACATCATTTCAAAATCTTGAATATGATCAAGTTTAACTTTGGTTTTGAATTCACCATATCCCATCCACGAACACCGTCCTTTTAGTCACAGATACTTATGACTTATTATTCTAAAATTATATTGCTTTTATATAGCTTATGGATGCATAATTACATGCATAAAGGTTATACAATGTTGTTTCTACGTTGCCGACAGTGTCAGCTTAACAAATTAATTTTTAATTGAGCATACCCATCCGGTCATAGAGCATAAGGAAGGGAGGGGTATGCTCAATTGAATAGTAGATATTATTGAGGATAGAAAAATATCTTTCATTTTGACACATTAAGTTTATATACAATTAATGTCACAAAATAACACGCTATGTGATAACATGGTGAAGATAAAAAGGAGAGAAACCAATGAAAAAAATTGAAGAAAAAATCGATAGAGAATATGAAATTTTAGTAAAAGAACCTGAATTAGGAGAAGAAGTGGATAAAAAACATGAACATACAACTGCAACAAAAGAGATAAATAAAAAGAGTTATGTAGCTGCAAGAGAAGGAGTAGATGCTCTATTGAAGAAACTTGAGGAGAAAAAGAAAGAAGACGTTTCCGAAAGGAAGATACAGAAAACGAAGGAAGAATTTCGTGAAGAAATTGATTTAGGAGAATTTTATAAACTTGTGAAAAACCACGAAAAAATGTTATTATCAAAACCTAATAAAAAAGCATCTGGAAAATAAATTTAATTGGTTAGCCAACCATTATCGTGATATGTGGGTTGGATTTGTATACTAAAAGAAAAAAGGCAAAAAACTAGTTTTTGGTATATTAAATACTTCGGTTGACAAGTTTATTTCTGGCAATATAATACATGATGGATGGATAGTATCCAAATAAACCGTGTTATGGGCAATATTGTATGTGGTGTTACTATAAATTCCATCGGCTGTATTGGGATTGTTTAAAAACCTTGGATAGTTTGAAGATGAGATGGCAACTCTAATTTTATGACCCGTATTCCAAATGTAGGAGGTGCTCCATAGATCAACTTCTATTTCGTATATTTCTCCAGGCTCTATGAATTCCCAATGGTCGGTACCATTCCGGTTTCTCATTCGAAGTATTCCATCGGTTATTAGCATGGATCTTCCATCAGGATAAACATCTGTTAGCTTAACTGTGAAATCAGTATCAGGACAATCTGAAGTAACATATAACCGTGCTTTAATAGGACCCGTAGCTTCGTAGGGTTCATCTAGAACTAAGCTTGTAAAAACTAGAACGTCGTCTCTATTTTCTACTTCTCGTTGATCAAATGGTCCCCTTTCAAGATTTAGGTTCTGACCACCGATTGTTCGAACAGGGTTTGTCGGATCGTAAAGATAAGTTATTGAATCATAGTTTTCAGGTGACATTGTGCTTAACATTCCCTCCTCACGAAAATACCATTCTCTCTCTGTTGAGGGTATAGGCCAATCGTCTGCGGATCGCCATTCATTTCCAGGAGCATTTACATTATCGACGTCACCCATAACATAATAGATAACAGAAGGCCAGCAATCAAAGCAGAAGGATTTATCCATTGTGTATTGAAGAATCATATGTCTAAACATCTTTAATGACCACCATCCAAGCGAGTTCTTTGGATAGATTAATTCTCCTTGATTTCGTTCAATATATCCATCATGTGTCCAGGGTCCCATAATTAGCTTTGATTTACCCTGAGCACCTGGGCCGCCAAGATGTTGATATCCCAAAAATCCATCGATTATTCCTTGAAGAAAGATATCATACCATCCTCCAAGGTGCATAGCAGGAACGTTAACATCTTGCCAGTTATCATCGAGTGAGACATTAGTCCAGAACTCCAAAGAGTAATTTTCATTTTCAAGGACTTCTTCTAAAAGGTAGGTGCTTCCTTGGCCTTGTAGCCATCCTTCAACTAATGCTTTTCTAAATTGTCCTCCTTGAAAAATTGCATGTTTGTGTAAATTCGGAGTTGCAACCATTATAAATTGACCTGCAAGATTTGGTGGATTTGCTCCTGCCATAAAATATTGGTTAATTCCAAGTGCAGACGGTCCGACTGTTGCAATTTTTCCATTACACCAGGTTTGATTTGCAATCCAAGATAATGTATCAGGACCATCAGTATGTGAATTTTGATAAACTGTATTATTACCTTCAGATGCATATCTCCCTCTCATATCTTGTATTACTGTAGGCCATCCTAAAAGCGAGCAAATTATCCCTATAGTTTTTAATTGATTTTTATCGTACGGGGTTCTCAATAAAATGGTTCCATGTGGAATGAAGCGAAGTATTGGTCTGTAAACGTCTGTTGCTAATTTAGTACCATCGCGCATCTCAACCATGTATGTTCTTCCAAAGCAAGTAGGCCTAATGTCTTCATTTTTAATATTTCGTATTTTGCTTTCTTTTGTTAAATCTTTTATTAAAAATGTTTCAATACTAGTTGCTGAAAAAGCTGGTGCAACTAAAATAATTAAGATTAAGACAACGAATATTTTTCTCATTTTATTTCCCCTATAAAAAAATTATATAGGTTCTAGCATATAAGTTTTACTAAAGATAGTTTATGAATCTCTAATACCGTCTGGAGATGACATAAATGTCACAGAAAATCTTCCTGAAAGTAAAATGACGTATTTTACTGATTTTTGACTTTAATTTGACGGGTCCTTATATCTTGAAGTATCTTTTCATGTTTCTTACAGAACTCAGGATCTCTTAATTGTGCATTTATTACTTCTTTCTGCCAATGGGCGTTATAAAGCCTGCAGTTTTTTTCTTCGCAGAAGGGTTCATAGATTAAATGATAGAAAACTGATTGCATTACATATCCCTTCATAATCTCTGTTAATCGGGGATCATCGTATTCAATAAAATTACCTTGCAATTTTTCTTTAATAACCTCATGAGGTATTTCCATCCCTAACATCAAATATTTTTGTTTAAGATAATAAAATTCTTTTGATTTTGCTGGAGCTTCCACAATACCCGTAGTTGAAATGATGGAGGGGTACCCACAAATTATCACTCTTGCATGATATCTATAATCTTTTTCATCAAACGTACCAAACAACCTGTTGGTAAATACAATATGAACGTTATGAAAATCTAATTCCTCTTGTGGAATTAAACTTTGGAATGCTACATCAAGCCGACCTCCGTCATACAAAATACCAGATAATTTCTTTTCAGGGCATTCTATTAGTTTTTTCTCATATCTAATTTCACCAGGTAAGGATTCTATGTCGAACTTAGGAGTGGACAGATCTCTTACTTTACATTGAACCAACTCCTCTGAAAATTCATCTATGTCATTTGAATTTAAAAGATAAGTAATAAAATCTTTTCTTACTTCGACGTCTATGTCCCCTAGATTTTGTTTCAAATAGTCTTTAATTTCATTTAGGTTAAGTGTTTTTGATGAAGGATCACCGTAGAGGAAAATGGTAAGGTGAAAATCATTTTTTTCCTCGAAGAATTTCATAAGCAGCATTACCACCTTTTCTACCTGAAAATAACATTGCACCAAACGTTGGTCCCATTCTTGGAAGTCCATATGTAGTTGATACTGCCATCCCAATTGCAATCAATCCGGGATGAACCTCACCAGTATGCTCAACTACTAAATCCTCGGATTTCTCCACCCACATACCGCCAAAACCAGGTGTTTTAATGATTCCTCTCTCCTCTAGTTTTTTAACAACTACAGCATCATGGCCTGTTGCATCGATAACAATCTTTGATTCCAATGCTATTGGGTCAACACAGGTGATCTCTCTTGGAAGTGCAGAAACAGGTGTCCAATTAACAACAACACCCCCGATTCTGTTTTTCTCTCTAAACACAATGTCATCGAACCTGGTCATATTGATAATCTTTGCACCAGCGTCACAAGTGGCAGCAATCAATTTTGAGCAAACATGAGGACCACTGGTCACATAGAGATCTTTTATAAATTCCTTATAAGGAACATTTAATTCATCCAAAATCTTATGTCCCGGTGCTCTCACTGTGACGGTATTCATCAAATAACCACCGATCCAAAACCCACCACCCAAATAATTATTTCTTTCAATTATAAGCACCTTAATTTTCTTCTTAGCAAGCTCTTTTGCAGCCATAAGGCCACTAGGCCCACCACCGATTATTATTACATCAGATTTTGCATATTTTTTAAGATCTTCAGCGAACTCACTCACTATTGCACTTGTTATCTGACTCTCAGTTACTGGTTTAAACATACTAAATTTCCTCCAATAATTAACAATTGTTAAATACATATAGAATGAATGCTATTTAGAATTTATGGCAATAGGCTACTACAAGGATATTATTTGGTATATTTTTACCTTTGGAACGAAAGGAATTTGTTAAACGTCTTATTTGAAATTATGGTTTGAATCAAAAATAAATCGTTGAACTACTTGAAATAATCCCAGTTGCATTATCTTGATATCTATCCCTTTTTATAAAACCTCTCTAAAACATGTACGCCTTTTCTTCTAAGTCAGAGATTTTTATCACAACATTATCTCCATCTATTTCCATTGGCAGATAACTAGGCCAACAACCACCGTAAACGTTCTCAGTTCCAAGACCGGTTATAGCATATTCGTTACCACAATTGATGCAGTGCATAACATCATCGATTTGTATATATCCTTTTTTTGCATAATAACATACATCACATGCGTCAAATGCAACGCGAACATCTCCATCTGAAGCCTTAACTGCAAAATAACGAATCGCCACACCATCTCCTTGATGAGAATAAAACTGTGCGTTACTTATTTCTGACAATGGAATCCTAACCTCAGTTTGGCTTTGCGATGGAGGCGGTTGAGCTTCACTAGGCACTAAAATATCTTCATTTCCATTCATAGATACTGCAACGTAAACCAACCCACAAATCGCTGCTATTAATATCACCGAGGCTATCATCATCGTTTTCGCCTTTTTTCTTTTTCGTTCAAGTTCCAGCCTTCTTTTTTCTGCTCTTCTCAATTTTTTCTTCTCA
>JAGLML010000088.1 GCA_023140035.1 Thermoplasmatales archaeon | reverse complement strand
TTTACCCATATCAACTTCCTCCTTTATCACCAATTTCATAGCATCTATTACTTTAAAAAACCAACCCAACCGTTTATGGTTTTTGTGGGAGGATAAAAAGGTATTGAAAACGGAGATAATTTTTTACTTGGAAGTATAATGTTTCGTGCACATTAGATGTTTTAAGGAAGTTTTCACATCACCTATGTATTTGAAGTAAAATCCCATTATGACATTAATTATATAACAAAATATATATACTTATAATTTTGATATATATATCTGGGAAGGAGGGTAGCACGAGATTTTTTTCAAATCTCCTCACCACCTCACTGCTCCCTTCTTCCCATAATTTAAAAACTTAAAAATACTGTTTTTTAAGTATGTTTTTGACCTTTTTATAACTTCTTAAATTTTCAAGAAAGCAGAAGGTTTTTGTAATTTTTAATTTGTTTTCCACCAGGTAAAAACTCTCCCACAATTTCTTTCTTTGTTTTTGGATTTGAGGGAGGATAAAAAGATAATTAAAAATGGATTATTTTGTGAGATTAAAGAGAGAAACCTAAGATTTTTTTTATGACTTCCATACCGTCTTCAAACGCTTTTTTGTTTATATCCTTGTACTTTGCAGGAACATTATCAAGAATTGTTTCCAAAAGAATTTCAGATTTGAATGGTAAAACATCAGTTGCAGCAAGGGCACCAAGCATCACAATATTTTTTGTAATGGTGGCCCCTGATTTTTTCGCTATTTTCGAGGCATCTATCTTGTATAACTCAGCACAGGAGCGTATCTCTTTAAACACATCGTCTAGATTTGGATATTCTTCACCACCCATAGCAACTGTAAAAGGAATAACTGGATTAATGTCAGTAATGACCTTTGTTTTTTTGCTAGCATACGTTATATTACGTAATGCTTCCACCGGCTCTGTACTTAAAATAACATCAGCTGTACCAGTCGCAATCAATGGACCCGAAAGATCACCAATTCTTACAGTACAGTTGACGGCTCCACCGCGTTGTGCTATTCCATGGACTTCAGAAACATAGACGTTTATTTTTCCTCTCACCGCAGCTTTTCCTAGAATATTTGCTGCTGTAATTACGCCTTGTCCACCAACGCCTGTTAATATGATACTTGTTTTACAGTTCATTTATTCCCCTCCTTTTTATGGATGGCATCAAACGGACAGATTTGCACGCAATTCCCACAACCATTACATTGCATCTCATCAATATGTATGCCACCATCTTCTGCATAGTAAAATGCCGGACATCCAAATCGACCAATACACGTTTTACACTGGTTACATTTTTCTTGATCAATACAATAAACAGATTTTTCTTCTCCTGATTTTCTTTTTCTCTGAAGCTCTAGAAGAATACAAGGTGATTTGCTTACAACAACTGCCGGTCCTCTGAAATCCAACGCTCTCTTAAAAGCGGCTGTTGTTTCCTTAATATTGTTAGGATCAACAATTTCAATATGTTCTACACCCAATCCTTTGACGACATCCTCCACGTTAATGAGCTTGGCTGGTCTTCCCATCCCGTCATATTCTGTTCCTGGATGTGGTTGATGACCTGTCATCGCCGTAGTTCGATTATCAAGAACAGTTATAACAACATCATGATTATGATGTACAGCATCAACAATTGGTGGAATGCCTGAGTGGAAAAACGTGGAATCCCCCATAAAAGAAACGATTTTTTGATCAGTAGAAACGGCAAGTCCACATGCAGTACCTGCATTTGAACCCATGCATAACAATAGATCGGCTATCTCTAGCGGAGGGGCCTTACCCAATGTATAGCAACCAATATCTGTCGGATAAACGGTTCCTTTCGGCGCTGCTTTTTTGACTGCATAGTATGTTGCCCGATGTGGACATCCTGGACAGAGGGAAGGCGGACGGCTAGGGAGCTTTAATTTTGGTTGCACTGGCTTTTGGAATGGATTTTTAACTTTGAATATTTTTGAAAATGCATCTGCAACAATATCTGGTGAGTATTCATATAATCTGGAGAAATGGTCTGTTGATTTTCCATATATTTTCACGTCGGAATTGATATCATAGGCAAGTGTTTTGAATTGCTGTTCAAGTATTGGCTCAAGTTCCTCTACCACAACTATGGTATTACATGATTTGATAAATTGTTCACACATTTTCCGCGGAATAGGATGAGTCATACCTAGTTTCAAAATTTTTACATCAAGCTTCAAGACTCCCGCCACTTCTTTAACATAATTAACTGAAACCCCTGATGCGACAATTCCTATATCAGTCGGTTTTCCAATGTTAAGAATGGTGTTAAATGGTGATTTTTCTGATATCTTTTTTGCCTGTTCCATTTTCTTTAACAAGGCTGGATGTTTTACTCTTGCTGAAACAGGTACAAGAGCTAATAACGGATCTTTTTCAAAATGCCCTTTCCCTCGAGGTTTTTGCAGCTTGCTTAAGGTAATAACGCCTCTTGTGTGATTTAATCTAGTGGTTGTTCTCAGTAAAATAGGAAGTTGTAATTCTTCAGAGATATCAAACCCTCTTCTCGTCATTTCCTTTGCTTCTTGAGGTGTTGTAGGTTCAAGCATAGGTGCATTACCAAATAAAGCAAAGTATCTATTATCCTGTTCGTTCTGGGAGGAATGACAAGATGGGTCATCTGCTGAAACAATAATGTGCCCTCCTTTGCAACCCACGTAAAGGTATGTCATTAATACATCACTAGCTACGTTAAGTCCAACGTGTTTCATGCAAGTAAGTGTTCTTAAGCCACAAAATGAGGCAGCAGCAGATATTTCTAATGCAACTTTTTCATTGGTTGAATATTCAAAATAAAACCCAGGATCTTTGTTTTGTTTTGTGGCCTGTTTTGCAATTTTTGAAAATGTATCTGCTATCTCAGTAGAAGGCGTTCCTGGGTATGTCGTTGCAACATCTATTCCTGCCTCAAGTGCTCCTCTTGTAATAGCTTCATTTCCCAATAGTAGAATTTGCTTTCCTACTTTGTCTTCAGTTATCTCCATCATTATAAACACCAAATAAGTAGATTATGTGTGATTTCCCCAGCCAGGAGTAAAAGAGAATAGAATATAAATATAACGAACTCCTCCTACCTTTAGATGCTCTATAATTTGGTAAAAAGTTTCCACAATTCTTTTTTTAGTGAAACTTCTGTATGCCCTTCTAGAATTTTATTCCGTTTTTAATGTTCCTTTTTTTGAGGTTATACTTTTAGAAAAAATATCAATAAAACTACAACTAATTTTCCTGAATTTATAGGTAGCTATTACTAAGGGTTGCTTTTGCTTTCCCCTAAAAAAATTCAATTAATAACCCTTAAATTTTTGATTTAAAAAAAAGCAGTAATGATAACGGTTTAACTACATATCTATTTACATATTCATCTGCGAAAAAGGTACTTAAAACATTATTATTTTATGGCATTCGGAAGGAATTGAGCTGGTAGTTTTTGATTGCATCCCATCCCTCCTAGTGAGACCAGCCTTCCTTCTTTTTCTATAAAATTATATTGTCTTTTAATCAAAGATGTTGTAAAAAATAAGAAAGTATTTGTACCAAATCCTCAATTACTGCAAAGTCTGGAGAGAAAAACTAAGGGTTAATGGCCGTTATGACGACTACATTTACAATTTTTCCAGATGGCATTGCTTTTTAAAAATCAGAAAACCCTGAAGGGTAAATGAAATGGGAGCACAAAATAAAATGACACATAATGAACCAAAATCAGTGCCAAAACAAATACCATTATTTGAAGAGCAGGATGATGGTAATCTTATACCATATGTACAAGAAGAATAACCGATTATCTTTCAATCCATGCGATTGAATCATATTTTTTTTTTTGAGAAAGGAATGAATATAAATCTAAAATAGTATATGAACTACAAATGAAAAAAAAAATTGCACTTAGTATAGCAGGATCTGATCCTTCAAGCGGGGCAGGAATTCAAGCAGATTTGAAATCCTTTTCTTTTCTTGGACTACATGGAACAACAGTAGTAACCTGCATAACTTCACAAAATACTCGACGGGTAAAAAAGATCCACAAATTACCTGTTGAAATAATTGAAAACCAAATTGATGTTTTGTTTGAAGATTTTAATATTGATGCAGTAAAAACAGGTATGTTATATGATGAAGAGATAATCAAGTGTGTTGTCAAAAAAATTTCAGAATATAAATTAACCCCTGTGGTAGATCCCGTTATGATAGCCACAAGTGGAGACCTGTTATCTCAAAATACTTTTGTTAATTCATTTAAAAAATACCTTTTACCAAAAACTTTTATGTTGACAGCAAACATCCCAGAAGCCTGCGAACTAACAGGACTCAGAATAAACTCAATTAAGGATTTCAAAAAAAATTGTCAAAAACTCCTTTCTTCCGGTCCAAAATATGTGCTTATTAAAGGTGGACATCTAGACACTAAAAACGCAATCGATGTCTTATATGATAGTAAAAATTTTTATGAGTTTTCTCTTCCACGCATCCCAAACAAAAAAGCACATGGCTCTGGATGCACTTTATCGGCTATTATAACTGGTTTACTTGCTCTAGGAGAAACACCTGTTGAAGCAGTTAGAAAAGCTAAATATATTATTTGGGATATGATAAACCAAGGGTATATACCAGGTAAAGGATCAGATATACTAAACCATTCCTGTGAAATGATAATGCCGTCTACTTTTCCCAATAATAAGTATTTTGATGTGTGGTTTGAGTTGAAAAATGCAATTCAAAAACTTGTTTCAATTTTACCACCTACTTTTGTTCCTGAAGTGGGAATGAATTTTGCATATGCCGTAAAAAATGCACAAAAACTACAAGAAATCTGTGCTGTCAATGGAAGGATTTTTAAAACCAAAGATAAAACAATGATATGTGGGGACATTGACTTCGGTTCATCAAAACATGTTGCCTCTGTTGTTCTTGCGGCAATGTCTGTTGATAAAAATGTTCGATCTGCAGCAAATATTTGTTATTCAAAAAATATAGTAGAACTGTGTAAAAAAGTAGGTTTTAGTATCGGTTCTTTTG
>JAGLML010000087.1 GCA_023140035.1 Thermoplasmatales archaeon | reverse complement strand
GGAATATATCCCTGCACTAAAATGTGACCTTGGCTATGAAATACAAATGGGCGGTGTTCCTAAAAACCCTGATTGTTTTGAACAAAAATAGTTGGTAGCCGTCAAAGCAAGCTATGTAACCAAAAGTGAATAACAGAAGGTCGTACAGGGAGTTGGCTAGTATAATATGGACAGCAATCAAGGGGAAAATAGGGTTTATAAAGAGACAGATGTTTAGATTAAATGGAGTAAGTATATGTTAAGTAAAGAAGAAAGAAAATGGTTTAAAAAATTTAAAAACAACTTTGAACAAGAAATAAAAGGTGATTCTTCAAAACAAGTTATAAACGAAATTATAGAATTATATAAAAAACAACCAGAAGAAATAAGAAGAGATATAAGAAGACTTTTTGGTAAGGCTTTTGAAAAAAGAGAAGACGGCAATTGGGCAGAAGATGCTTATGCAGCTTTAAAATTGATGGGAATGG
Source organism: Thermoplasmatales archaeon (assembly GCA_023140035.1). Taxonomy (GTDB): domain Archaea; phylum Thermoplasmatota; class E2; order DHVEG-1; family DHVEG-1; genus JAGLML01. Next base: position 4,593 of record JAGLML010000087.1, on the reverse strand, counting down.
AAAAGGTGAAATTAAAGAAAGTGAAATAACTTAATGTTCATCCTACCTAATAGCATTAATTTGGTCTATTGACATCTTATAGAAGACCATTTATTATACTTCTTATGAACCTATTTTATGACTAGAACCTTTTTTAGGGATCTAACAATGAAAAGAAAAAATCAAATATTCCGGCAGAATAAAGAGCAGCTATTACTGCTATGATAAAAACTACCATGTCAATTTTAAAAACACGATTGAAATAATTATCAATAGGAACAAATATTCCTTTAGCATCTTCTTTTTTAGTTCCATCAGCACAATACTGAAATACTTCGAACTATATCAAAAACATAAAGAAGAGCTCCCCACCAAAACAAAGGAAGTTGATTACAAAAGATGATTGAAACCCGCAAATCCAAAGTCACTTTGGATTTCATTTATTCATACGTATGATGATAGATGGGGATTAAAACTCGTGAAACACTTGTATAAACGGTTGCTAGCAGTAGTTCTTTGTGAATGAATAATAAATTACCGGGATTATCACAACCTCGCATTCAACGTGAATTAGAGTTATATAAGTAAAATCTACATAGTGGTGTTACAGATGTTGCAGTTTTTATTTTATACCAAACATTTAAATTAAATCAACTGATAACAACTTTTCCAGATATTTTTCTGGGGAGGCTTAAAGGATGAAAGAGAACATATTGAGGAAAGGACTGGTTTTAGGAATAATAATATTGTTTGTTGGGGCTAGTTTTACACCTGTCGCTGTTATTGGAGGTCAACCCCCAAATGAGGAATGGAATAAAACATATGGAGGAATTAATAGTGATGAAATTGGCGAATGGGTGGAACAAACAAATGATGGGGGGTATATAATCGCTGGCCGGACAGAATCATCTGGGTTATATGATGCATGGTTGATAAAGACGAATGACAATGGAGATATAGTTTGGAACAAGGTATACCATGGAAGTGGAAATGCTTGGGTTGAATATGTCCAGCAGACAACAGATGGAGGATATATCGCTGCTGGAACAATCTCAGGAAATGACGGATGGTTAATAAAGACAGATGCGGAGGGGAATATGACATGGAATAGAGTCTTCGATGATGTTTTAAACGAAGGTCCTATACATCGTGCGTGGCAAACAACAGATGGAGGCTATATTCTTGTTGGAACTGCCCATGGCAAAGTCTGGTTGTGCAAAACAGATACAAATGGATATGTAACATGGAGTAAAACATTCAGTGATTGGGGGGGCCATGGCTATTCTGTGCAGCAAACTAACGATGGAGGATACATCTTAGTTGGTTTAGCATATTTATCTGGAGGAGGTGAGGATGCAAGGTTAGTGAAAACCGATGCAAATGGAAATACAATATGGAGTAAATACTATGGCGGCTCAAACTCAGATGCTGGTCATTCCGTACGGCAAACTGCTGAGGGCGGGTACATTATAGGAGGTGTTACAACCTCGTATGGATCTGGAACGCAGGATGTATGGTTGATTAAGACGGATTCAAGCGGTACAGAACTCTGGAATAATACGTATGGTGGTTCAGATAATAGTTGGTGCCATACAGTACAACTGACCAACGACGGTGGATATATCTTATCGGGTTCATGTAATTATCAATATAAAGTTAGCTGTGATTTTTGTTTGATTAAAACAGATGTAAGTGGAAATGAGGAATGGAATAAGACATTTGGGGGGACAGGTTTAGATATTGGCAGAGCAGTTCAGCAGATCGCTGATGGCGGCTATATTTTGGTGGGAGAGACAACATCTTTCGGTGCTGGTAGTAAAGATGTTTGGCTGATAAAAGTGGCACTTGAAAATCAACCTCCAGAGTGCGAATGGATGGAAACTTATGGAGGTAGTGATCGTGACTACGGTTATTCAGTTCAACAAACCTTAGACGGGGGATATGTTATAACAGGGAGTACGTATTCTTATGGAAATGGATTACGGGATGTATGGTTGATTAAGACGGATTCAAATGGGAATGAAGAGTGGAACAGGACATTTGGAGGTGCCAATAATGATATTGGTCATTATGTTCAACAGACAATAGATGGAGGATATATCATTACTGGTTACACAGAGTCATATGGCCCTCTTCATGCTAACGTCTGGTTGATTAAAATCGATTCTAATGGAAGTGAAGAGTGGAACAGGACCTTTGGTTCTTATAGGGTCGAAATTGGATACTCAGTGCAACAAACATCAGATGGAGGGTTTATAATTACTGGTAGTTATCAAGAAGGTTGGACTGGTACAAATGTTTGGTTAATTAAAACCGATTCTAATGGAACTACAGAATGGAGCAAAGGTTTTGGAGGCAGAGATACTGGTGATATGGGTTATTGTGTTCAGCAAACTGATGATGGAGGATATATCATTGTTGGTGAGGGCAATACATATGGAGCTGGTCATTATGATTTATGGCTTATTAAGACGGATTCAAATGGGAATTGGATGTGGGATAAATCTTTCGGGGGAAAATACTCTGATGAAGGTCGTTCTGTCCAACAAACAAGTGATGGGGGATATGTTGTAACAGGTAAACTATTATTTAAGAACGCTTATGGATATTATGATGAGGATGTCTGGTTGATTAAAACAAATTCAAGTGGAGGTGAGGAGTGGAGTAAAACCTATGGAGGTACCGATCGTGACTACGGTTATTCAGTTCAACAAACCTTAGACGGGGGATATGTTATAACAGGATCCACTCTCTCATACGGGAATGGTTCACATGATGTTTGGTTAATTAAAACTGATACTGATGGAAATGAAGAATGGAATATAACTATTGGAGGGACATCCGGTGAGGTAGGTCGTTCTGTTCAGCAGACAACAGATGGAGGGTATATTATAACAGGTACCACAAGTTCATATGGATCTGGTTTGTCTGATGTTTGGCTGATAAAATTAGCAGGCGAAAATCAACCCCCGATCTGTGCCATTGAACTTCAAAAAGACGATGTTACGATAGATACTATTAATGTTGGAGAGTTCTTTGATATTTATGTCGGAGATTCTACTGGGGATATAAAACAGGTACGCTTTTCCAGCGATGAATCTCAAGATGATAATCCTCCTGATCCAGACAGCCCATCTTGGACAGACTGGTATGACTGGGAAATTAATTCTGGTCCTTGGAATGCTGGAACAAAAATCATGAGATGGTCTTTTGATACATTTGGACCTAAAAAGGTCTGGGCAGAGGTGAATGATACTGATGACATAACTGATAGTTCTTCTGCAAATATTTATGCTGGAGATATTCCAGCTACAGAAAAACACCGCTATGGTTTATTTGGGGTAAAAATTAAATTCATAAATAGACATAAAAAAGAATATATTATTACTTTCAAAATTATAAATAAAGACGGAAGTATTTTCGATATATCTCACTTTGTTACTATATTACCTGAACAACTGAAAATTGCGAGAAAATCATTTAAATTGACAGAACAATCTCGCTCAGCTCATATTTATCTTGATTTTAATCCTCAGACCGTAGCTGATTTAATTGGATTGACCGATTTTAAAATCAATATAACCTATTTAGATGAAGAAGATGTAATAGAATATGAGGAATTTTCATTTAACTTTTGGGAGTTCACAAATATTGTAGGTACCAATTTTAATATGACTAAGGATGCCTATAGTTTTTCAAACAATGATTTGGAAGGAGATGGAAAATGTTTTGGAATGGCTCTAACAAGTATCCTCTATTACAACGGGGAATTATCTATACCTAATGACAAAGAAATGACTTATGATTTAACAATAGAAGAAGCAGAACCGAATATAACAGAATATCAAGAAAAATTTTGGCTAAATGATTACAACAATATTAAGAACAAAATTAGAGAGGATTATATTTTAAAAGAAAATGAATATAAAAAAATAAAGGAAAGTATTAGAAATGGAAACCCATTGATTCTAATGCTTGCAGGAGGGGGGAAAGACGCTCACGCTGTTGTTGTCTATAAAATTATTGAGGATGAAAATGAGCAAATGTCTTATCTTATGGTTTATGATAATATTTACGAATATAATCCCTATAGACACAATGCGTTTAAGTTTGTCTATTATGATTTGAACACAAAATGGCTCAGCTATGAAGGCTATACTGAATTCAAGCTCATTTCAGCAAAAAAAGAATCATGGCTTGATAAGATTTCATCATTTAGTCCAATAGAACTGAGAGTATTTGACTCACAATGTAGACTTACAGGGTTGTTAGATGGTGAACCACAAGAAGAAATACCTTTATCATTCTACGATGAAGAGAATGAGACAGTAGTTATTTTTCATCCTTCTGATTACTATCATTATGTACTTAAAGGCACTGATGACGGTGTTTATGGTCTAATAATCTCTCATGTGGAAGAAGGTGTGACCACTAATTTTACTGCAGTTGAGATCCCCGTAACTCTAAACACAACCCATAATTATACCATTAACTGGACTTCTCTTTCCCAAAGTGATGAAGGTGCTACAATCAGGATCGATTCTGATGGCGATGGCATTTTTGAGAAGACAATTACATCTGATGAAGAATTAACTCAAGATGAATTTATTTTAC
>JAGLML010000086.1 GCA_023140035.1 Thermoplasmatales archaeon | reverse complement strand
GGGATATAATGCGGTTGTTGATGATGAAAAGTTGGGCGTGAAAAGGTATCAGATACTTCTTAAAAAGGCACTACTACCTATCTCAAATAAGATGATGGATGTGATGCTTGAAAAGGATATGAGAAAGCAATTAGAAAAATTTGAAGTGGAGATTGATTGCAGTTTCTTTACCCATGGTTATTTTGACTGGTCACTGTGCATAACTGCACCTAATACCATAGTGATGAGGAAATTTATTGAACTTCTAAAAACTAAGTTTGGTGAGCATATTTCTGAAATACAAGTATTGGAAGTGATTTTTCCACTACTAAAAAGTGGTTTTGATAATCCAAATCTGACTGAGTTTAAAGAATTTTTTAAATAAAAATAGGGGTTGTTTCATTTCATATGTCTATGAATTTTTGAATTTCTTTTAAATGAGAAAAACAGGTTTAGAATAGCCTTTTTATCCTTCCACAAAAACCAAAAAAAAAGAATAGGTTGATTTTTTAAAGAAAGAGATGTTATAATGTTATAGTTAAAGGGAGGTTGACTATACCAAGATGCACACACCCATTATGTAATAAATTCTCTATGTCGATAACAATTTTTTATTCTAAAAACGAATATTAATACATAACACATTAGAAACATTTATATATAGATTATGTTGATATAAAAATGGGGAAAAATATGAAGAAAACAATTTCAATATTGATGATAGGTCTTTTAGTTGTAAGCGGACTTGGGGCAGTTGCTTTACCTGAATTGGACGAAAATAAATTAATTGAAAAAATAGAATATTTATCTTTATCATCTCCTGCAATCTGTGAAGATGGCGAGTATATTTCTGTAGAATTGGAAGGAGCAACTTCTTATTTAATGGAACCTGGTAAACCTGTATTGCCAAGAATTACAGAGACATATACACTTCCGTTTGGTTCCAATATTAAAGATGTATTTGTTGAGTTCTCTGAAGCAACAAAACAGGTTCTCTCAAAAGAAATTAGGCCTGCTCCTGAACCAATAATTGAAGGAAAGAATGCTATAAGAGCAGAAGTAAAATCAAGAGAAATCTACTCAAGCTCTGATCTATATCCAGATGCTGTGTTTAGTTATAGAACATGCACTGGACTGGAGGGAACTGAACATGTTGTATTTTTAACAGTCCAATGCTATCCAGTTAGATATTCACCTGCAGAAAATACCTTATATCACAGTGATACTGTCAAAATATCAGTAATATATGAAGAACCTTCAAATCCAATCACATTTCCTGATGTATATGATCTTGTTATAATTGCTCCTTCTAAATTTGAACAAGAACTCCAACCATTGATTGATCACAAAATCAGTAAGGGAATGAATACAACTCTTAAAACAACAGAGGATATCTATGCAGAATATACTGATGGACGCGACAAGCAGGAAAATATTAAGCTTTATATCAAAGATGCAATTGAAGAACAGGGGATAAGCTATGTTCTTCTTGTCGGTGGACATGTAAGACAATTTCAATCGTGGTACCTTCCTGCAAGAAATACCAACAATCATGTTGGTGGGAACTTTGAACATGGTGTTGATAGTGACCTTTATTATGCAGACATATACAAGGAAAATGGAACTGCTTTTGAGGACTGGGATTCCAACGGCAATGACATATTTGCTGAATTTAGATGGGGAAGCATTGATATAATCGACGGTGCACCTGATGTTTATGTTGGGAGACTTCCCTGTAGATCAATTGGTGATGTTAAAACTATGGTCAATAAAATTATTGATTATGAAGAAGATAAAGCCGCTGAATCATGGTTTAAACATATGCTTCTCATTGGGGGAGATACCTATCCCGACAGTGGGCCTGCAGGGGCGTATGAAGCAGAAATCGACACAAATGTTTCAGCAAGTTATATGACTGGATTTAATTTTGAAAGACTATGGGCATCTACTGGAGCGTTAACTGGTCAAAAAGATGTTGAACAGGCAATCAACGATGGAGCAGGGTTTATCCATATGGCGGGTCATGCAAATCCATCTATTTTGGTGACATATCCCCCTGATGACGTGAACAAAGAAAATAAGATTACTATTCTTCGAATGTATAATATTTTTAATCCCTTGAAACTCAATCCAAAATTAAGAAATACAGATGAACTCCCTGTAATTGTAATCGGTGGCTGTCATAACAGTCAATTCAATGTCACCATGGTAAACATCCTTAAGGGCATTCTCAAGGATGGATTTAAAGGATACTTTAATTATCCATTCTTCAAAATGGAATGGATTCCAAAATGTTTCAGCTGGTGGCTAACAAGTAAAGTAAATGGAGGAGCCATTGCAACTATGGGTAATAGTGGACTAGGAATGGGACTTCCCGGTTTTGATTACCCGAATGGGCTTGATGGATGGTTACTACCAAGATTCTTCTACAACTATGGACAATTGGGAAAAGATCATGTTGGAGAGGCACATAGTGCTGCAATTACAGACTATGTCAATGAATTTGATATAAACATTGATGATGCTGATCGCCAAATGGTTGAACAGTGGGTATTAATTGGAGATCCAAGTCTTTTAATGGGCGGATACGAATAGTGAAGTATCCACTCAACTTCTTCTATTTTTTGAACTGTTATTTCTGATGTCACATTAACTTTTTAAAAACGAATAACAAACATTTAAATTTACAGTTAAAAAACTGGGTGATTTAAAACCTCATTTATCCGTGTTGAAGAATCCCCATTAACAATGTTGTATCGCCTTTCACATCAACAACCGTTGCTTCAACCTTTAGACCCGTTAAATTTGTCCCGTTATAAAGGAGTAATTCACCTACTGTCCATAGCCCATCTTGCTTTGATTTATTATCCAAAAGCTGTCCGGCTGTGAAATTCAACTGTGTACCAGCAATAGTAAGTACAATTTCCGATTCCAGAGACAGCGGCTCTCCACCGCGATGTGTTAGTATTATATTATTGCCTTCTAAAGCTCCAACAATGGTTACCAATGGATGATCCTCAGGCGATACATTAGATAAAGTATTGAGAAATATGACAGAAAAAACTGAAACAGCAATAATTAATAACAACATTGCTCCCAACAATTCCGAAGCCGCTTCATCCGTTCTTTTACCCTTCATAGAAAAGCTTGTGACTGAAATTCTATATAAAGCGTGTTGTGCAATTGTTATCTATTTTATTTGCATGTTTCTTTTTTTCATTATCTTGATATAGTAACAGATCATTTATAAAATCAAATTTATTGGCAAAACAAGGGCGGTTCTTTATTGATAGATATTATTTCAAGTAAAACATTTCATTTCAACGGACTTGTTATTGACTTACATCCAGAAGTTTATGAGCCTGCAGAGGACTCCTTCCTGTTGATTGAAGCATTAAAAATTAACTACGGAGATAAAATACTAGAGATTGGCACCGGCTGTGGTTTAATAGCTCTTGAATGTGCACGTTGTGAGGCACAGACGATTTGCACAGATGTAAATCCTTTTGCGATTCAATTAGCCCGTCACAATTCAGAAAGAAATCGCCAAATGCTTAAAGGAACTATAGAAGTGAGAGATGGAGATCTTTTTTCAGCTATCAAAGAAAGGGAAATCTTTGATATTGTAATATTCAATCCACCATATCTACCGACTTCTAATGAGAAAAAGGTTGGCGGGTGGCTCGACGTAGCTACAGATGGCGGAAAAGATGGACTTCAAGTAATAAAAAGATTTATAGAAGGTATAAAAAAATATCTTTCTCAAAACGGTCGTGCATATTTTGTGTTCAGCTCTCTTTCAGACAGGACAAAGCTTGAGGAATATTTGGATAAAGAAAGATTAACTTATGAGATAGTGCTAAGTCAACAATTTGATTTTGAAGTAATCGATATTTATTGTGTAACTCCAAAATATTAAAACCAGATTAGAAAAACTTCCACACTATAACATCTTCACTTAACTGATCTCCATCATTATAATAAGCTATGACTCTTAATATGTGTCTGAAGAAATTTGGCTTATCCCAAAACCATGTATATGGTTCTTCAAAGTCAGTATATTGATACTCATTATCAATGTAAAACTCTACTTTTTCAACATCTTCGGATATACCATTTATCCTTGATTCTACGCTGATTTTCCCGATTATAACAGTCATTGGCAAAGAGATTATCTCTTTCCCAGATAGATATAGATAGTTCTCTCTTGGCTTTGTTATTATAACCGCAGGTTGGGCATTTTCTTCACCGTAAGCTATGAAATCAATCCCATTACCGGATGGACCAGAATACCGTTCAGATGAGAATATATCTAGAGTTGTATCCCAATGTTCATGCACCCCAAGGCTTTCTGAAACGTAAACGCCATCATTCTCAGGATCATATATACCAGAGGGGGGCTCTGCTGATTGATGCAGATAGTTCTGTGACCCTTCACAGGGGTTCGCACCCTCTGCATGAAGGAAATCATACATCACAGAATCAATAGCAACAGGGTCTTGTGAGAAGAAAAGACTATTGGTCCAATCATTGTTAAATGGATACATATTAAATTTAGCAATTGTACAATGATCTTCTTTGGTTGCGTAGATTCCATCTCCGATGTACAAAATGGTTTTCCCTCCAATATGTTCATGAGCTAATAGATCAGTTTGAGGTGCAGGGTTACCCAGTGTAAAAGCTCCTGTATGGTAGTTATGTATATCCATAACAGGTTCAATCCAGGTTCCAAAGAAATTCTTACCAGAAAACGTTACACCCTGTTGAATAGGATGTCTCTTAAGGATTGGCATGTTTATAATATATTTCGCATCAGCCACACAAGTAGGAAGAGTTTTATAAAGACCAGTACCATCAGCAAAGTGGATTGTTTCTGTGCTTGCAATAACCTTTTCTCGTCCAGGTGCTAAACCCAATGCATCAACGTAGTGAATATCTGAAAATTCTGGTATCAATGGTATCGCAGGAAATGTTTCATAATAAACACGATTGTAAAACCAGTTTCCTATCTTGCGTGATGCATCATAAACTGTGATATCCTCCTGAGCCACACCAACTATGTTTATAAGTTGCCGGAGAAGTGCCTTTACAACATAAGGACTTGCATCTCTATCATTATCAATTTTTATATAACTAAGGGCTTGCCAGCAGTTATTCATGTTTATTTTAATTGCTATTTTTTCACCAGGCTGATATCCCACTTCACCATTCCCATGAACCTGGTTGAAATGTTTAAACAAGATATCCCAAGCGTCTTCAACGATTTCTACTCCTGCTAAACCTTGAATTCCAGAAGAAAACATCTGATCAATAACTGTCTGGTCATTATTTCCTTTTTTCCACCAATAGCCCTTTAGAT
>JAGLML010000085.1 GCA_023140035.1 Thermoplasmatales archaeon | reverse complement strand
AGTCCAGCTGCAGCCTCTTCTTCAGAGACTTCTTCTTTCTTTTCCTCTTTCTTCTTTTTCTCTTCTTTCTTCTCTTCAGCAGGTGCTTCAGCAGCTTGTGTAGGTGCTGCGGCTGCGGCTACTGGAACTGCAGCTGTTTTGATCGCCTCTTCGATATTTACACCGTCAAGAGACGCCACCAATGCCTTAATTCTTGCATTATCGGGCTTTGCACCAGCGGCAGTGAGAACTTTCTTTACATTCTCTTCAGTGATCTTTTGGCCTGCGGAATGAAGAAGCATTGCACTATATACATACTCCATTTCTTTTCCTCCTATGTTAACTTTTTCTTTAAATCATCATCTAACGCATCTTTCGCATGCGATGCTATTGAAAGCATAGATACATTTGCCTTTGACAGCAGTTGTTTTATGGTGTCTTTTGTATAGATGTTCCTTTCCAAAGCAAGTGCATGGGCATTGCTATGTGCTTTAAGCAATAACTGTTTAATTGTTGATTTGTTGGGCCAAGCCGCTTCTATAGCAAGGCTAAATGCATTTGACGATGCTTGTCGTAATTGTATCATAAATTTATCCATATCAATATCTAAAACATCTGGTTTGTAAATAGTTCCATCCGCAAAGACTGCATTAAGACTCATACCGATCTCAATTGGAAATATTTCAAGTCTTGTGAGCATTTGTGCGACATCTGCAGGTATCTTCTCTCCGGCAGGTACAATTACTTTATCTGTTTTAATGACAACCTTTCCTTCTTGAATGGCTGCTGGAATGCCCGCTTTTTGTAGTTCCCCAACAACTGGTCCTGGCTTGAAAGGGGTATCTCCCGTTTTTACTTCTATATCATGTGTTGCAGTTTCCCCTCCTTTTGCAGGTGCCATTGTTCTCGTTGTTTTTATCTCTTTAAAGAGTTTAAAAGGATTCATATCTGTAGCTATTATTATAGCTTGGCCTTTGATTTCGTTTTTCAATCCGTTTATTCCTTTAACTTTTTTATCTGCATCATCTAAAGCTCTTAATATCAGAGAATTTTTTACACAACGAATTTGGGCCTTGTCACGAATGTTCTCTCTCATTTTTTGAAGCTGTGGGGCGGGTATACCTCCGATTTCTGCAATTCCAACTATTTTTTTATTTATCAAAAGATTGGTAACCTGTTCTACTTCGCCAAACTTCCATTTTGCTACATGAGCCATATCATTACACCTTAAATTATCCGCACTGAGGGTCCCATCGTTGTCTTGACATGAATAGAGCCGATATTCATTCGTCCTCGTTCTAATTTTGATTCTAATCGTTTAATGATCGTATCAATATTTTCTGCGATTTGCTCTTTACCCATTTCTTCTTTACCAGCAATAGCATGAAATGTTTTATTTGCCTTAGAACGTAACCTTATCGTTTGTCTCAGATTTTTTACAATACCTGTAATGTCAATATGGGGAGGTACTGGTCTTGGCATCTTTCCCCTTGGACCCAGAACAACACCAAGTGTTTTACCGATAGTGGGCATAAGTGGCGCTTCCGCAATGAAAAAATCATGTTCATCTGTTATCTTTTTAAACTTCTTTTTATCCTTGGCGAGGTCTTCAAGTTCTTCAGGTTTGATTATAAGGTCCACTTTTCCCTTTGCTTTTAGCGCAAGCTCACCACTTGCAAAAATCGCTATTTTTGATTCTTTTCCTCTTCCGTGTGGAAGAATGATTTCTTCATCTATCCTATTTTTAGCATCTTCGAGATCAACGTTTTTTAGATTTATGACTAAATCAATATTTTGCTTGAATTTTCTATCGAGCTTTTTGGATTCATCCAAAGCCTTCTGAACTAAATCGACTATTTTTTTATCTGCCATTTGAATCAACAATAAGCTATAGTTTAATTACTCCATAGGATAATGTAGTTCTCGGGAATAATAACCTTATTTATAAAAGTTTGGTTAACTGGATAGTTATTCAATCAGATTAAATCCTCTCAATAATCAAGTCAAAAACTTCTTCCGGATCTTTTATCCTTTTTAATTCCTTCTTTACAATAATCGGAGTGCCTTCCACATTTCTTTTATTGACATTTTTATCTGTAAAAACAACAGCATGTTTCTCAGTTATTTTAGATATGCTGCTTACAACTTGAGCCTTCTTGAGCAATTTTTTATTATATTTGTGTACACAAGTTAATAGTATTTTCTCTCTGTCTTTACTTAAAGCCTCAAATGGACATCTGTCCATTGGAATTATCTTATAGCCAACATTTTGAAGCAGGGAAAATATCTCTCTTTGAAACGCTTTAATATTTTCTGTTTCACTGTGATAAGTAGGGGTGATTTTATTTTCAATAAATGGATTTTTTAAAAGATTTATAGGAATAGTAATGGAACTTTCCAAAAGTTCTTCTATCCTATTGGCAACTTCGATTCTGGAATTCATGCCTTCTTCATACATTCGTACTGTCCTTCGAGATACGTTAACGTATCTTGCAAATGCTCCCAAAGAAATGCTTTTTTCCTGCCTAAGTTTTCGAAGCTTTTCTTCATCAAGATGTACATAAAGTCCGCCAGGCGCCGCATATACTCTAATAGACATCCCTTCAAGTAAATGGTTTTTGAGCGTATTTAATGTAATAGCTTGAATGCCAAATCTGAAATACGCAACATCATCTTCGAGAATACCAGATCCGTTCTTTTCGCCAATTAGCAATGGGCAGCCTTTCAGAAGTGAAGATAATGTTTTTAGTTCATTTGCAACATCCTCTGATAAGGAATCAACATTGATCAAAACTTTGATTATAAGCAGTGAGTCATCTCTTCTTGCAACTATGTCAAAACCAGTTAGGCGAATAGAATGTAAGTCGGAGGCATAGAATCCTGCATTGATTAGGACATCTCTGATGCTCCCTAGTAGTTCTGTTCTTTTCATTGTAGATGAAACTTAAAGTATATCTTATATAATAATGTTTTTGGTGAAATAATCTGGATAGGCATTGATGACACTGATTCAACAAAAGGTGGATGCACAACCTATGTCGCGAGAACTGTAATTAAAAAATTATTGGAAAAATATGACATTATTGGATATCCCCGTCTTGTACGATTAAATCCTAATATACCTTGGAAAACAAGAGGGAATGGTGCAATTTCGATACGAGTGGGAAAAGATGGTAAAAAAAAGATAAAGATTGGAGAGATTGATGGTAAAGACATTGCATCTTCTCTTGAATTAACACATGATCTTGAGAAGTCAGACCATAAAAAAATAAAAAATATAGTTAAAGAAGTTGTAGAAAAAAATGCGAGAACAGAAGATGAAAATACAAATCCTGGTTTTGTTATCCTAAAAGATCAGCCAGATGGTGAAACGTATAAAAAGTCAGTTACTCAGATTGTTACTATTGGCGAAATAAGGTCGTTCTTGAACTCAATAGAAGCAGATTTTGAAGGATACAAAAATTGTAGGGGGCTTATTGGCGCAACATCTGCTATTGCCTGGTCGCCTTTGCTAGATAGAACGTATGAACTCATATCATATAGGCAACGAAAAAGATGGGGTACTAAACGAGATGTGGATCCAGAGTCTGTTAAAAAGATGGATACATCTTGTAAAACTACCTTTGATAATTACGATTATGAAAACAAACACAACAGGTTAGTGCCAAATTCTCCCTGTCCTATTCTCTATGGAATTCGAGGCGAAGATGTAAAAGATTTGGTGAAAGCTTCGTCTATAGTTGAATCAGAACCAGTTGACAGCTGGTTAATTTTTGAAACCAATCAAGGAACCGATGATCATCTTCAGAAAAAAAATATCGCAGATGTTCAATCATATCAATCAGTTATAATAAAAGGTTCAATCGTTCAAAATCCTTACACAATAGATGGCGGTCATGTCATTTTTACCATTAAAGATACTACTGGAACAATTGATTGTGCCGCCTATGAACCAACAAAAGGATTTAGAACTGTTGTAAAAAAGCTTTGTATGGGAGATGTTGTAGAAGCATATGGCGGTATTAGGGAGCAACCTTTAACAGTAAACATTGAAAAGATCAATGTAGAACATCTCACAACAATTGTTGAAAAGATAGAAAATCCTGTTTGCCCGCATTGTGGAAAGCATATGAAATCAAAGGGCAAGGATCAGGGGTACAAATGTAAAATATGTGGTGCTAAAAGTGATAAACCAATTGTACGTGAAAAGAAACGAACAATTCACACTGGATTTTACGAGGTACCAGTGTGTGCCAGAAGACATCTGAGCAAACCACTGAAAAGAAGATATAGATAATTAATCTATAAAATTCCAAGTTTTTATCTTCTAAATCTAATATATTCTGCTATTTGTATATCGTCAATAATCTCTGTTTGAGAGTCAATAGTTATTGAACCAGTGCATTTTATATGATATCTCCAGTAATTTATAATACCCACCCATCTTTCATGATGTGTATCTACAACCTCCATGTCAACGTTGAGAGAAAAATCCTCTTTCTGCACCTTAAGAACAAATGAGTAAGGTACAAGCATTCCTTTTTCTATATGAATATCCTTAACAATAAACTGGATATCTTCTGATTCGATATTCGTATAATCATCGTTTTTCTTGTTTATTACAAGTAATGGCTGACCCCAGAATCTCGTTGTCATTATCTTAGACCATGTCATCGTATAGTTATTGGAATTCACTTTTCCCCAAAACCATCCAAAATTTATACCGGTAAATACTGTTATTTCCCAGTTATGATCATGATACCCAATACCACTAACGTTGATTTCTTCGTTTTTTAACTTAATTGTACCACTTACGTCTGCCCTCGGTAATATGACTGCCCATTTGCCTCCCGGTGTACTTCCTTTCCAGCCTTTTGTGCAACCGATGAAACGCAACTCAACAGATGATTTATCAAGCTCCAAAGAAAGATTATATACCCAATCTCCTGTGGTTTCATTGATGTGGCAATCCATCACTTGTTTTTCCTTTAATTTTATCAGAGGTACATCCTTAGATGCGTAGAAATCCCAGATAAGATGTTTTTTTAGCTCATGTGATTCTAATTCTCCCTCTTTATATATGTCAAGTCTTACGGAAACAATACCCTGGTTAATAATACCTAAAACTCTTATACCCACCTGTGCAGTATAACCATTATCAAATGACGCATCAAAATACCACCATTCTGTAAAATGCAATGTATCCGCTCCGTGGAATGCATCGTCTTTAAGCTCAATATCTTCAGGAGAAAAAATAAAGTCGCCTACTGGATTATTTACTTTGTTTTGAAAACGTTTATCTAATTTTTCTTGATAATTTTGAATTTTGTTGTTATGTTTGATTATTGATAGCGGATGTAAACTATCAATTTGTTTTTCCAGAAGTGATCTGTTTAGAGAGAACGATTCTCCACCTATAGCTACTATGGAGGTGTTTAAAAGTAGAAAAATGATTAGGAATACAGTAGCTTTTTTCATTTTATATACTTATTATAACATATATATCATTTAAATATTTTTCTAGATAAA
>JAGLML010000084.1 GCA_023140035.1 Thermoplasmatales archaeon | reverse complement strand
GAATTATCAAAAATAGAATTGTTGTCAATCATTATCACGATATGTGGGTTAAGTTTACTGTTCCGTTTGATGGTGCTGATGGGACAGCAAAACCATGCTAATCGTTGACCGTTCATAGTATATAATCGTAAATTTTTTCATGTTTATAATTGATTTTTATGTGGTTTAAATGCTGTTGGCTTGTCTTTGATATATTGATTGTCTTATTGGTTGAAATGCCTTAAAATGGCTGTTTCTGTCTTTTCTATTCCGTTTGTGTGGTCTGTGGTTCATGCCTGTTTGTTTGCCAAGTGTTACGTAGGCAATTGCGTGGACATAGAGAAGTGTTCCTTATGGAGGGGTGAAAGAGGAATGTCCGCAGACCGGAGGTCGAGGAACTACTCTTACCTGTTCTTCTTCTATGTCTGTTTTTGCTTGTCTTATGCCTTTCCTCATGCTTGTTTTTTATTAATGAAGTGTTATGTGCAGTAGTGCATCGTGTCGATTATAGTGTCGCCTGTTTATGTTTTCGGTTTCCGTTTTGGTTCGTTTATCCTGTGTTTTTCATTTACTTTAGCGGTTTATTTTTTACTTGTCTCTAGCGGTTTATTCATTTATTTTATCAGTTTTTAAGAACGTCTGCTTTTGTCAGCATATGGGCGTTGTAGTCTTGCAATCTATTCGATAGGTTTCTTCTTTGTTCTTGTGTGTGTCTTGAGCTTTTGGGGTTCTAGGGGTATTCCCCTAGTTTGTTAGATTGGTTTTAAGCCTGTTTTTGCTTGAATGAGGGCACTTGTGTTCTATATGCTTATTACATACTCATAAGATGGTTGTATACGTCTGTGAGTGGGTTATGGTATAAGGTATTTTATTGAACGGATGATATAGTAAGGGTTGGCTTGACAAAAGACTAAGTGTGTTGTAGTCTTGGTTCCTATGTGTTTTTTATGTAGACGAGAAGCGTTTATTCGTGTGTTGTATGGAGTTCCCTCTTATCCTAAGAAGGAACGTATCTAGTTCGAGTCACTTTATTTCTATATGATTTGGTTTTTGCAAGACGACTTTGCCCGAATGGGTGTGTTGTTGGATATTATTTTTGTTTTGACTTTTGTTTGGTTAATTATAATAATTGTTAATTTGTTTGTTGAGGCGATTTAGTTTTATTGGTTTTATTTTCTAAATGCTCTATCGATATTGTTTTCTGCTGTTTTCCATCTGTTTTTGAATTCGTCATATGTTTTGCATTCATTCTTAATAATGGCTGTTTTGACGTTATCATATTGTGTTAGTGTGTTGATTACTTTTTCTTTATAAGTTTCATAATCGTTGGATTCTTTGTTAGGTAGAAAAAGGACACACAGAATGGTAATTAATAAAATTATTATGAATGTTATTGAGAGTACGGATGTCTCGTTATTTAGAGCATTTGTTACAGCTGCTAATGCAATAAGTATGCCTATAGCTGATAAAAGTCTAGCTTTTTTTTGTAGTGCGGAGTCTCTTAATGAATTTAGATAATTGAGCCGTTGGGAAATTATTGTGTTGAGAAAATTCATCCATTCGATTTCTGAAGGTTGATTTATTTGTGTCATGATGTTGTTGATGAAATAACTTATTCTTAAAAAGTTTGTGTGTAACTTTTTTGTTTACTTTGATTTGAGATATTTTTGTTTAACTTTGTTCATAAGTTGTTTCTGTTGTTCTTTTGATAAGATGCTTGATAAGGCTTTTGTTATTCTATCACTGGCTTGTTCTAATGTATCAGTTGGTTGAAAGTTTTTTACTTTTTTTAGTGCTTCTATTAATCCTTTTTGGTCTTTAAGTTGAACTTGAAGTCTTTTTATTTGATTTTGCATTTTGTTTATGTCTACATCCTTTTGTTTTTTTAGTTGTGTATATGATGGTTGTATGTTGGTTTCTGTGCAATATTTTTTTATTAAGTCATCTATGTTGGTTAATTCGTATTCGTTTCTTCGTTCTATTACGGTTTTGGGTGTCCATCCGAATATTTTGCCTATGTCTTTATCATTGAGTTTGTTTTCGGTGAATATGATGGTTGCTCTTGTTTTTCTAAATGATTTGAGTAGTAGTGTTTTTTTGATTTGTATGCGTTCTTTCATTTTAGTAAATCTGTCTCTTATTGCGTCCATGCATAATGGCGTTAATTTGGCTGTACTCTTTAGTGAAAACCATAAAGGGGATTCTTGATTGTTCTTTTCTGGATGGTTCTCGATATATTCAAGTAGTCTGTATGGCGTTTGTGGAAGTGGTATTTGTCTTGGTATTGTTTTTGAATCTGTTATAGTAATTAATGTAATTCCGTTTTGATTGGTTTTTACATCTTTTATTTTCATTTGTGGGAGTTCAGATGGTCTTATTCCGCTTAGATGGTATGTTTCCCATATTGCTGGTAATTGTCCGTATCTGTCTTGTCCATAAGTAAGCATTTGTTGTAATTCTTCATTTGATATGAGTAATTCTTCTTTGAGTTTAGGGTTTATGTGCTTTCGTTTTTCTTGTTGTGTTGCAAATTCGAACCATTGCATATTTGGTGGTCTTGAGCTTTTAGGTGTTTTGTATACATATCGGTAAAATGGCGTTATGTGATTTGCGTATGTATCTCTTGACGCTGGTTTTTTTATCTTTCCTAAGAAGTTCATTAGGTCTTGTTCTGTTGCATCTTTTAGTGTTTTTGGTTGTATGTGTTCAGATAGTTTTCTGAGTGTTCCTCTGATGCCTCTTTTTGCGTCTTTGGATGCATTTGGTTTTTTATTTTGATAGTATATGAGGTATTGTTCGATTATTTCGGCATTTGCCTTAGATGCTTTGAAAACTTTTTTATGTGAGGTCATGCTTATAGTACATGGCATTTGAGTTTAAATAGTTGCGTATGAACAGGTGATAAAAAGTGTTAATAAATTATGAGCATGAAAACCATGTTTATAATGTGACAGTTGAACGCAGAGACAACCAATTTTTTGTAACTTATGATAATAATGAATATACGGTAAATGCAACGGAATTAAAACCAGGTCAACTCAAGATAGAGTTAGGTGACAGGGTCATCAAGTGTGTAATTTCTGAAGGTGAAGAAAATAAATTTGTTTTTATCGATGGCAACATTTTCAAAGTGAAACGTATAGAACTCACTGGACAAAAAAGAACTGGTAAGAAAGAAAGCGGCCTTAACTCTCCGATATCTGGAACTGTTGTTAGTGTAAAGATAAGGGAGGGAAACACAGTTAAGAAAGATGACGTGATAATGGTTATTGAAGCGATGAAGATGGAATACTTAATAAGAGCACCCTGTAACGGTACAGTAAAAAAAGTTAATTTTAAGGAGAAAGATCAGATTGAAATTGGTCAAACAACTGCTGAACTTGAGGGAAAGGAGGCATAATATGGATATTATTGAAAGTGGAGTAAATACCTCTAATAAGGAATATAAAGAAAATTTTGCTCATTATGAAAAACTTGCTAAAGACTTAAAAGAACACATTGCTGTTGCTGCAAAAGGGGGTGGCGAAGAAAAAATCAAGTTACACAAATCAAGAAATAAGATGCTGGCAAGAGAGAGAATTGAGATATTGCTTGACCCAGATACTCCATTTATGGAATTTAATCCTCTTGCAGCGCATAACATGTTCAAAAATAAAGCACCTGGAGCGGGTATGGTAACCGGTATTGGTATTATTCATGGAGGGGAAGCGGTAATCGTTGCAAACGATGCAACTGTCTCCGGCGGCACGTATTATCCAATAACTGTCAAGAAACATCTACGCGCTCAAGAAATTGCAATGGAGAACAATCTTCCCTGTATTTATCTGGTAGACTCAGGAGGGGCTTTCTTACCAATGCAGGATGAGGTGTTTCCAGATAGAGAACATTTCGGACGAATATTCTATAATCAGGCAAAGATGTCCTCATTGAAGATGCCGCAAATCGCGGTTGTCATGGGTTCTTGTACTGCTGGTGGAGCATATGTTCCGGCGATGTCCGATGAAACAGTCATTGTAAAGGGAACAGGAACCATATTTTTAGGCGGTCCACCGCTTGTCAAGGCAGCAACTGGTGAAGAAGTAACAACAGAAGAACTTGGAGGAGCAGATGTCCATTGCAAAGAGAGCGGGGTATCTGATCACTATGCACATGACGATATAGAAGCAATTAGAATCACTCGAAATATTGTAGAGAATCTGAACAGACCGGAGAAAACCCATCTTGACATTAAAAAACCTGAGGAGCCAGCACATGATATCAAAGAAATCTATGGAATAATTCCAAAAGACTCTCGAAGATCCTTTGACGTTAAGGAAATCATTGCAAGGATAGTTGACGGATCTAAATTTCATGAATTTAAAACATTGTACGGAACAACACTTGTCTGCGGCTTTGCAAGGATTATGGGGTATCCGGTAGGAATTTTAGCTAATAACGGTGTTCTTTTCTCTGAATCGGCTCTTAAGGGATCACATTTCATTGAAATTTGTTGTCAGAGAAAGATCCCTTTGGTTTTTTTACAGAACATTACTGGGTTTATGGTTGGAAAGAAGTATGAAGCAGGTGGCATCGCAAAAGACGGAGCAAAAATGGTATCAGCAGTAGCATGTGCACAAGTGCCAAAATTCACTGTAATAATAGGTGGATCATTTGGAGCGGGCAACTATGGGATGTGTGGTAGGGCATATCAACCTAGACAGCTATGGATGTGGCCAAACGCACGAATTTCTGTGATGGGTGGTGAACAAGCAGCCAATGTACTTCTTACGGTTAAACGAGATCAGCTCTGGAGAAAAGGCATAGAGATGACCAAAAAAGAAGAAAAAGAGTTAACTGGTCCTATTTTAAAGAAATATGAGGTAGAAGGGAGCCCATACTATAGTACTGCTAGGATATGGGATGATGGTGTTATCGATCCAGTAGATACAAGAATGGTGCTAGGACTTGGTATTTCTGCCTCCCTAAATGCTCCAATTCCAGACTGGAGACCTGGCATATTTAGAATGTAATAGTGGTTTCATAATGAAATACGATGTTGTTATAGTCGGTGCAGGACCATCTGGTTCAACAGCTGCAAAATGCCTCGCTGAAAAAGAGGTGAAGGTTCTACTTATCGATAAGAAAAAATTTCCGAGGGATAAACCATGCGGTGGAGGTCTTCCAACAAGGGTTTTAAAGCGATTTCCCTATGTTATAGATTTAATTGATTCTATTTCATATGGAAGCATCACCTATTCATCCTCCTTAAAGTATAGATTGAAGATTCAAAGGGACAAGCCGCTTATTGCAACGATTCTTAGAAAGAATTTTGATTATGGTTTAGTTAAAATTGCTGTCGCGAAAGGAGTAGATTTTCTTGATGAAAAAACAGTAACAGACATCAAAATACTAAAAGATAAAGCAATAATAATATTAGAAGACGGAGAGAAAGTTGAATCAGAAATAGTAATTGGAGCAGATGGGGCTAGAAGCGCTATTGTGGAGAAATCAAACCTAGTTAAAAATACCGATGATATTTGCGTATCTCTAGTACAGGAGCAG
>JAGLML010000083.1 GCA_023140035.1 Thermoplasmatales archaeon | reverse complement strand
GAAAAAGCAGCAAAACTCATTATAAAAGGTATCAAAAAAGAAAAGAAAATAATTCAATTTCCGCTCTATCAGGTTGTTCCAACTAGATTGTCAGATCTGTTCCCTCCATTTGTCTATGATAGTATAGATGTAGAAATGATGAAGGGTGATGGATATCCCGTTGTTGAGGAAAAATAAACGTAAATTTACGAGATGTTGGTGCTTCTGTGGATGAGATTGTTGAGGGTATAACGGAGATTTATCATAAGAAAGTTGGGCCTGAAATTACCATAAATGTCAAAGAGGTCGATGAAATCAAAAAAGATAAAGATGTAAGTAAACCGCCGCCGATTGTTGTATCCCATATAAAACATAAGCAAGGCTACAAGGTATTAGAGTTATAGTCATGGAATATTAGGGTAGCAGACGGACATGAAAATTACTGCAGAATATTAGAGTACATTCTCCGAATCCTTTAAATTCCTTTTGAATATACGTTGCTTCAACAGAATGGCGATTATTATGACAAAGCGTGTTTACAACTTTTATGCAGGTCCAGCAACCTTACCACTCCCGGCATTGAGGAAGGCGCAGGAAGAACTATTAGACTTTCAGGGGACGGGAATGTCTCTTATGGAGATTTCTCATCGTTCCAAAGAATATGCTAAGATGCATGCAGAGGCATCAGGGTTAGTCAAGGAACTTATGTATCTCCCAGATGATTACAAGATCATGTGGCTCCAGGGTGGTGCCTCCTCACAGTTCTATATGGTTCCCTTGAATCTCCAGCAAAAGGAGAAACCAATGGAATATGTGAACACCGGTGTGTGGTCCAAAAAGGCTATCAAGGAAGGAAAAATCTATGGTGATGTGAAGGTTGTTGCTAGCTCTGAGGACGAAAATTTCTCCTATATTCCAAAGGATATCGAGTTTAGTGACAATACAGCATTTGCCCATATTACAGGGAACAACACTATCTATGGAACCGAATACCATGAATGGCCTAAGGTACCAAGCAATGTTCCTCTTGCCTGTGATATGTCCTCGCACATAATGGACAAGGTTATTGACCCAAAAAAGTTTGGAGTTATTTATGCAGGTGCACAAAAGAACATAGGACCCGCAGGAGTTACTCTAGTGATCGTGCGGGAAGATCTTTTTGACCGAGTACCTGAAAACACTCCGACCTTGCAGAAATGGAAAACCCATGCAGAAAAGGACTCTTTGTTCAACACAGGTCCATGCTGGGCGATTTATATGTGCAAGCTTTCCTTGGAATATCTGAAGAGTTTGGGCGGGGTTCCTGCTATTGAAAAGATCAACAGGAAAAAGGCCAAGATGCTCTATGATGCTATCGATAACTCTGGCGGCTTTTATAAAGGGCATGCCAAGCCTTACTCTAGGTCCCTGATGAACATTACCTTTAATCTGTCTACATCAGAATTAGAGGCGAAGTGTATTGCAGAAGGATTGTCAAGAGGAATGGTTGGTCTAAAGGGTCATAGATCCGTTGGTGGCATGAGAGCTTCCATCTACAACGCTATGCCAATTGAAGGTGTACAGGCACTTGCTGACTTCCTGAAGGAATTCCAGGAGAATAATCAGTGAAAAACTTATAGAATGGTGATAGCGTTCAACTTTAGAGGAAGATCTGTAAGAACTTCTCTGCTTTTTTGTATTTTAAAAATCATCTAATTTTCTTATTTTGCTGTCTTTTACGAGTTTTTGAGTAGTTTTCCATGAATGTCTAACATGAGGAGGGAACTCTCCATAGGTTTCAAACCAAGTTCTAAGAAACTGTTTAGTGACTGGATCAGCAGGATAACCACTACCAAGGGGGAGATTTAACTTCTTTTGTAAATTTTTTGACAGTTTTTTTACATTTTCATCTCTGGCAGTTTTAGCGATAATAGAAGCAGCTCCTACGATAGGGTATGTATCATCTGCCCTATGTTTTGACACAATCTTTGGTTTAAAAGATAGGTTTGATAAAATATCTTTGCCAAAACGCTTTTCATTGACATCGGCGGCATCCACATAACAAAATTCTGGTTTTAATTTATCAATAATTTTACTAAAAGCATATACTTCAATTTCATTTAATGTCATAACTTTCCTCATATCATCTATACTAGAAGCAGGAATAACCAAAATATCATAATTAATTGCAATTTCTTTTATTTTTTTAGATAGGACTTGTCGTTTTTTTGGAGTTAATTTTTTTGAATCTCGAACTCCAAGTTTTTTTAATTCTGAATCATCTTCAAATGTAACCCCAGCAACTATTAGAGGGCCAATAACTGGACCACGACCGGATTCATCAACGCCACAGATCATTCAATCTTGTAATGTTTGGAAGTAAAAAGATGTTACGGAAAGTAAATTGATAGGCAATTTTTTATTATCAAATCATATTCAGCCCATGAATGCCGCCGTAGCTTAGCAGGTGGAGCGGCTGATTCGTAATCAGCAGGTCAGGGGTTCAAATCCCTTCGGCGGCTTATTTTTTGTTTATCTGTATTTTGAGTCCATTCAAGAGATGGGACAAATCATACTTTTTGATCAAACTCTAAAAATATAAACGATTTGAATAAACAAAATATTTATATCAACTTGAACAAATAGACCATCATGGATTGGAAGACGATAATTTATAATCCTTATACATTAGCAGGTATCTTTGTCATAATCGCCTTGATTATTTTAATTTGGGCCATATTTCTATACTAGGAGACATTTAGTAATTTCTTGTTATACTGTAATCAGCCAGTGCCATCAAGAGTTTTTTACTCTCTGATTCTTCCACGACATCCAAGCACAATTTTGCATTTCTCCTGAATTCTTTTAACTTGTTTTGTGAATAATCTATAGAACCTACCTCCCTAAAAATATCTATAACGTCCATGACGTCGTTTTGAGTTGCCTTCTCATTTCCTATTATAGCCATCATCTTTTTCTTGGTTTTATCGGTTACGTTTGATAATGCATGTACAACCATAAGCGTGCGCTTTCCGTTTAAGATGTCACTTCCTACCATTTGTTTTCCTAACTCGGCCTGATCAGTTAGTATATTTAAAAGATCATCTTTGATTTGAAACATTAAGCCAAACAACTTTCCATATTCTGCCATGTTTTCTACTTGTTTTCTTGTACCTTTAGCTATCAAGGCCCCGCCTTTTCCTGATACCCAATACAGCTGAGCTGTTTTTTTCTCTATCATAACCATGTATTCTGGGAGAGTAACGTCAAATCTATGAGCAAATTCTATGTCCATGGCTTCGCCCTCATAAAAATTTTTTGCTGCATCAGCTATAGATCTAATGATCTCCTTGTATATTACAGACCCTAATTCTGGAGGAGCCATATATGAAAGCATCCTGTAAGTCTCGCCGATGAGTGCATCCCCAGCAACAATAGCCATCGATAAACCAAATTTCTCATGCGTGGTTTGTAAACCTCTACGCCATTTATCTCTATCGATTATATCATCATGTATTAGTGTTGAATTGTGCATGTATTCCAATGCTATTCCCAATGGTATTGTGGTTTCTGGTACACCTCCAACCGCCTCACAAGAGAGCATTGTAATAATCGGACGAAGCCTCTTCCCGCCAGATAAAGGAATCCATCGTAAGGCGTCATAAAACATTCTTGGTTCACGATGTGTAAGGTTTCCATTCAAAGCGCTATCAAATATCTTCGCTCTCTCTCTAAGTGCGTTTTCTAAATCCATCCTTTTTCCCTTAACCTATAACAAATTGTGCATCAGATTCCAAAGCTAATTCCAAGAACTCAGGCATCCTTATGACTTTTATACCACCTATTAACATCTCCTCCTTTAAACCTGTAGAAACCATAGAAGTATAACAAACATACAAATTAACGCCCATATCCCTAGCCTGATACATTAAATTTGCGAGAATAGGGCCGCCTCTTTTTTTTATAAAAGTTTCTTTCCATCCAATTGGGGCTTCTCCCCACCTGGCACGTCTTGGTTTATATGATTTTTTTAATATATTTACACCACGTGAGGTAAAAAACATGGATACTTTCATACCCATTTGAACACCCCCAACTCCGATATTAAATGCAGTTAATGCCTTATCATATATGTCTTCAGTTACTACAATAGTCATGCTTCCTACTTTTTTTTGATCTTTCTTTTCATGGTTTTTTCATATTCTCTTCTCGGTTCCCTCCAAATAGCTTCCTCTTGCATTTTTCTCCTATCCCATCAAATATAAAGCTATTTAAATGATAATAAAATAACGCATCTCAATCTTATGGATGGAGAAAACAAAAACCCATGGACTGCTGAAGATGAAAGAGAACATTTTCCAAGTATATCAGAATGGTGGTGTTCAGAATTCTTCTTCGAAACGGTCGAAGATAATAAAAAATGGAGTCTAAAAGCAGCTTGTTCCGAATGGGCTGGAAAGAATCAAATCGGCTCTCATTTTTCAATGACACTTTTCGATCTTGATAACAATAAATATTTTAGTTATCAGTCACATAATTATTCAGCTAAACTAGAATCTGCTAAAGATAGGTTTGATGTTAGATACGACGATTCTTTTATGAGAGGATCGTTTCCAGACTATAAAATGCATCTAAGAGATTTAAAAAACAATATAGAGCTCGATGTCAAATACCATTCTGAGTCATTGCCGCATTGGATTGCACAGGATGTCACGAATGGTTGGTTGCCAATGGGCCTTGGTTTCTACAGATATGGATTCATTCCGAAATGTGCTGTTTCTGGAACAATGAAAATAAACGAGAAAATTTTTAACGTAGATGGTAAAGGATATTTTGAACATGTATGGGGTAGTTTTTCGTACAGTGATCCATTTTTAAATGATTTAGGACTCAAAAAAACCATATCAACATATACAAAGCTCGTGGGTTGGTGGCTACATGACCATAAAATAAAGATCCCGAAATCTATAACGTTTAGCACCGAAAACAATCCATTTGGCTATGACTGGATTTGGGCTTTGCTCGAAAACGGGTGGACTATTTTTTATGGAAACATAATGTTTTGGGTGATGGAAGGTCCTGCAGCAGGAATATTGGTTCTTTCAAAAGATGGCACAACATATGATGAATTCTACGACATACATTGTCAGTATAATAAAATAAGATATTCAAAGAATTATGATTTCTTTTATCCCTCTGAACTAGAAATAACTGCTAGGAAAGGGAAAGAAAAATTACATCTATGTTTTGCGATGACTACTGAGAGCAGAGAAGATGTACAAAAGCTATCAAGAAGAAAATATTACCCGGCTTATGTTATCTGCGAGGCACCTGGTGTTGTGGAGGGATATTATTTTGATGGTAAGAAAAAGATAAAACTCAATGGAATCAGCAAAATAGAACCGCAAAGACAGATTTCGATGCTAGGACATAATTCTTTGAAACTTGATTTTATGTTGCCACCAGAGGGCATAGGTATGTCATTTGATTTAGATTCACATTTTTTTAGAAAAAAGGTATTCACTAAGATCCAATTAGCACCTCGTCCCAAGATAAAATTCAATATGAATATGATTCCCGCTTCCAAAATACATGGAAACAAAGTATAGGCGTATTAATCAAGCCTGTTTTCAACGCGAATATAGAGATCGTAAAGAGAAATAGTAATGTACCTAATGAAATCAGTATAGTGAAATAGGGGTTTCACCCC
>JAGLML010000082.1 GCA_023140035.1 Thermoplasmatales archaeon | reverse complement strand
GTCAAAGTTTAATCTAATGTCGATTGGTTGATATTTTGCGTGTGAATCGTTTGTTGTGATTGGTAATTGTATTTCTTGTCTGTACGACCATTCTATGTTCCAAAAAGGTATTGAATCATCTTGCGAGGAAACAGATACAGTCAGAACTGAAGAAAATAAAAAGATAAACATAATATACAATACTATTACTACGTCTTTAATTCGCATATTTTTTCCTTTTTTGTTTATTATTATATGAGTTTTAGATATAATATTATACTTAATAATATAATAATCTTTTTAATCATAGCAATTGTGTGAGAAAAATATCAAATTAAGAGAGAAAAGTTAGACGACCCATTTCTCCAAATATAATAAGAAAGGTAAAACCAATAGCAAAGAAAAGATATTCTACATACATAAATGACCAGGCATATACATTTTCGAGTAGTTTGTTTTCGCTTTCCTTAATCAGTAAGTAAAAAACAATGAGGCTTGTGATTGTAAATATAGTTAACGGCAGAAAATAATAACTTAGAATGCTATAATATACTAAAAGGGGGATCAATGCAAACGGTAAAAACATGAAGGGCAGTGAAATTAACGCTGCTTTTTTTGTACCAAATGTATTTATCAGAGTTCGTGTACCTGTTCTTTTATCTGCTTCGCTATCCACTATATCTTTTGTGGTCATAGCGCCCGTGAAAAATAAAAATGCGATTGTACCAATCACTAACGGTTCTTTTTGCATTGGGTCGCCGAATACACTCCACGATGCCAATATGCCAAGGAGCCCTCTTGGAATAGCTATCCATAGCTGATTTATAAATAAAAATCGTTTCATTCTTGGTGGAAGGGAATACGTAACAGTGAAAATCATTATGAAAAACACAAAGATCCCAAACCAGGTATTGATTGTTACAGCGCGAAGAAGTGCAAATAAATAGAAGATGTACGCAATACTTTGGGCTTCCTCTGGTCTTACTATGCCTCGCGGAATTGGTCTATAGGGTTTAGAAATCATATCTGCCTCTGCATCTGTAGCTTGATTGAGAGCATTTGAAGCAGCGTTAAGGAAAGCAAGAGTAAGGCTTGCTTGACCTATGGTAATCCACCAATTAGAGTAATCAGTAAATCTGTCGTTATATACAAGACTTGCAAACATTATAAACATTGAAACAAAAAGCGGAGCTACTAGAGTGAAAGGTCGAATTAAATCAAAATATCCTCTGAACCGTACTGATAAAAACTTTGATTTACTATAAGGTTCTTTCATGGTTAATTTTATCGACATTTCTACACCGTTTCTTACAGGTAACTAACAGTAGTGTATCTGTTATTATATTAAATACCCTGCCCAAGTAAATTAATAATTATCTTTATGTAAGCAAATATAAATATTTTGTTATTTTTAAAAAAATTATAAAATAGATTAAATAAGTTATGAGAGGGAGGGCAAAACATCACACAACATTTTTGCTGAATTTAATGAACAATTGATACCAATGCCAGGAGCTTTTACACAGTCACCTATAATATATAGATTCTCAACCGGCGTCTTTATGTCTGATTTTGTATTATCAATTGTTTTTGCTACACCATCAAGATGCCATACTGCAGGATATATTGCCCATCTGAGATGGGAGCGGAAATCTGGTATAAGTTTTTCAAGATTTTTATCCAACAGTTCTCTAAGAGTATTGAGCATTTCTTTATCTTTAGCTTCATCAGGTGTACAAATAATATATGATTGAACAAGATAATCAGAAGAAGGTGCAAGGCTCGATTCTGGCAATGCTACCATGAAATCAATCATTCCAACAGCATCATCTCCATCGACACCAATGTTTCTTTCAATAAAATGAAATGTCTTACCAAGTAAATTAGAATCGATTTTTTTCAGAGAGTAATACGCACATAAACTACCTGTCCCTTTGAGTGATTTAATGTTTTTCACATACTCTTTTGGAAAATATTTTTCGTCAGCAATATTGAAAAGATCCTGTATAAGAACATTAGAAACAATGATTTTAAAGCTATATTCTTTGTCCTCAACAACAACTCCAGTTGCTTTCTTCCCATCAAAGAGAATCTTTTTCACAGGTTTCTCCAGATGGATTTTGCCACCGTTTTGCGTTATAAAATCAGCCAGTTTTTGATGGATGCTACTAAGACCATTTTTTGGATAACCGACGGGTTTTGATCCTCTGTATAGATTTCTTTGGGAGCGAAACATCTCTCCTGTTGAAATACGATCTAGATTGTTTACTGTTGTAATTGAACGAGAAAATATCTCAAGTATGAGTTTCATTTTGCCTTTCCCATATTTCTTTATTGTTTCTGTCATTGATACAGAATCTAATTGTTTCATTGTTTTCTCGCTGGAGAATAACAGTCGAAAGATATTGGGAAGTATCTTTAGCTTGTCAGTTCTCGAAAGAAAAGGAAAATCAAATCCGTCATCTTTTATGAAGCCAACATGTGACTCGAGTATCTCAACATGATCATCGAGCTCAGAAAGAATACTATTGAGGTTGGATAAAACTCCGCCACCAATAGCATGGTAACCCAAATCCAATTTATATCCTTCCAGCATATTTTCTTTAAAAATTGTTTCAAGATCAGGTTCTGAAAATGGAACATGCATCTTAAATCTAGATAACAAATCTTTGTAATTTTCAAGGGTAAAAGATGAAGCGTCAAATGAGAGCGCTCTACCACCGATTAATCGTTCTTTTTCAAATATTATAACTTTATAACCTTTCTTTGTTAATAAGGCACCAGCAGTCAAGCCGCCAATTCCAGCTCCAATTATGCATATATCTGACTCTATTTTGTCAACCATTTTACATCCTCGGCTTAAAGAGTTTTTCACCGAGAAGCGGTGTGAATATTATATACCATACTATAGGAAAAATAATCAATATCACTGAATACAATATTCCAATAACCGAGACAAGCATTATAGGAACTAAAGAATACCGTAAAAACGATTGTAATCCAATATATTTTCTGATAGCACCCCTATCAAAAGTTTTTATGGATAACAGTTTAATGCTAAAATAGATCACTCCCAATGTTGCTACCGCTAAGACAATAATTTGCCCTAGGTTGTATTCATATCCGAAGAAAACAAATGGAGCAAACAATAGAAATGCTGAGAATAACCGAATCCCCATGCCAAATGCTTTAAAATGACGTGGTATGAAAATTTTGTTTCCATCAACTTTTACACCTGATCTCAATGCGATATTGTTCACCCCCATTATAAAGTCATGATCTGAATCCTTAATTCCACCTTCAACTGCATTCATATGTAGCGTCTGATTGAATGTTAGAAGAAATATAATCCAGGTTAATATTGTTGGAATTCCAAATGAAAGAGCACCAAATAGGAAAACAAATGACATTGATACTGCAACTAAAAAATCTGACCCGGCGATTTTTTTCCCATACAAATTATAAATACTTCCCAAAACTCCAGCCAAAAAGATACATATGAGTGCTGCAAATTTGAAACTATCAAGGGTTTTTCCATACCATAATATAAAAATAAATAAGAACGAAAAAAGAATGCAAAAAATACATATTGCTACTGCGTTTTTTCTTGAAATATCACCGCTTACTAAGGGTTTACCGTGCAGTTCTTTTATTAGTTTATCAAGTTCAACATCAGCATAATCATTTAGAATGAATCCGTAAATTGCTGCAAAAGCGCCAATAACAAAAAGAATCAATAGGTTATAAAAATCATAAACACCAACTGTAATGGCTGCAATGACTGGAGGGATGGCAAGTGCTCCAAGTCCAGGGATACGCATTAATTTTGCATATGCACTAATCTTATTCATCGGATTTTAGGAAAAAGTTGATGCTATTTGAGTTTTTCTGATAAAGTTACATGGTTTTGGGTTGTAAAATTGTTCCATGCAATATGATATTTGAAAGAATGTAGCCCAACGCAGGGAAAAATGCTAGAAGACCTGCCCAGGGGTTTAGACCCATTAACATGATGGGTACAAGTGCAAAATTAGTAACATAATGACTTCCAATAAATTTTCTCGCTTTAAACCGTTCAAAACGCTTCATCGAAAGAAGTCCATGAGATAAGAAAAACATCAGTATGGAAATAATAACTAGTATTAACCATTGAAAATACCGCAAAATTGGTGATTCGCTAAAGTTTGGTATAATAAAAAATGGTAGAAATACAATTATGACATCAGCCAATTGAATAGAATAAGCAAGTGATTTAAAACTAGACGAAACTTTTAGATTTCCCTCTATAATCCTTACTCCCATTTTTACCGCAAGTGTTTTTGCTCCTTTCTTAAAGTCGTTTTCAATATCTTTCATACCGCCTGCTACAATTTGCATAAAGAATACCTGAATTGAACCTAGTACGCAAACTATCCAAGCCAGTTTAGTAATATCATTGATGCTTTTTACAGGATTGCCTCCATAAAAAGCTCCATATAAAATCAAAAAGAAAATACCGATCGATACTAAAATATCCGTAAAAGGAAATTTCTTGCTGGTTAAATCATATAGTACTATGAAAAAGGACGAAATAACAAGAACAAGTATTGGGAAGAAACTGGAAGTTGTAACTGCAATATATATTGCAATGATAAAAGCAGCAGCCATCGATGTTATGGCAAAAATCCATGCTTTTTTTACTGAAATGGTACCACTTATTAATGGACGATCGCTTATTTCTTTAGAGTACTTATCGATTTTATAGTCAACGATATCGTTAAAAACGAATCCAAAAGTATGACCAAGAAAACCTACCAAAAACAAGAGGAATAGATAGAGCATATTATATTGCTCCATGGCAATGGCACCCATGACAGGTGAAACTCCTGTCAATACTGCATTAAACGAACGTGCAAGTTTCAGGTACTCTCTAATCATCATTCTAAAATTTCAGAAGCAAAAACAGAATAAAAACCCATCGATATTGAAATCGAGAGAGTCAAAACAAAAATTAACCTGTACTTTCCATTATTTTTGTTATAAAACTCAAAAAGATAACCGATAAACGAGCATGAGAAACAATTAAAAATAGAAGTATTATCCATAGGAAACCAAAGTTAATTTTTATAGATAACGAACAAAAACAATTACCCCTTAAAAATAGTAGATGTTAACTAAAATAATAATTTTGTCAAAATTTTCAAGAAAAATCATCTATTTTTGTTTTTTAAGGAAAGTTATTATACGACATTTTAGTCACCCCTCCACGTCATAAATGACGTGGCTTCCCCTCAAGGGGAGAAAACACCTGTCGGTGTTTTATTAGGGTTCCAGGCGATTCATCTCACGACATAAATGTCGGAGATTTCTCGCTTGGATTGGTTAATAAATAATATCACTTTGGTGGAATTAAAATATGGATAGGTCTAACCAAACTAAAAAATTTGCTTATAAAGTTAAATTGGACATCAAGAAGCCACCAGTAGATATGGATTATAATGAACTAGATACTCTCTTAGACTCGTTACTCGAGCTAGAGAGTCTCCCCAGCAATATAAATTATAAAAGCGACAGTATAAATTATCGGAGAAGGAGTAAACTTTGGATTATTACAAAAGCCTTATATAGACTTGCACGAGCTGAAATTTTTTACATGAGCTATATAAGAAAAAGACTTGGCACGCTAAAAAAATCAAAGGAGGTTTACGATTCCCTTAAAAAAACAGGTTGTTTAAAGTCTTTAAGACAGTACCTCCAACTTTCAAAAATAGGGCAAACAAAGCTCTTTTTCAGGCATCAAAAAATAGTGGT
>JAGLML010000081.1 GCA_023140035.1 Thermoplasmatales archaeon | reverse complement strand
AAAATATGGATAAAAATAGTGTTAAAATTAAGGGTTTTTTCATATTAATCGTTTTATTAGTTGCAACTATTTTTGGAGCCTATTTAATAACCAATATTCCAAATGTAGAAAATTCATATCAAGTTAAAACTTTTTCATCCTATGATGAATTGCTAGATTTTCTAAAAACAAATTATGAAAGTTATAATGGCAGCAATTATCAATATTTAAGAGGCGATTCACTAATGATGGCTGAGTCTGATGGCTCAGAATCTAAATCTGGTGATGATGGTTCTACTGATTATTCAACAACAAACGTGCAAGTTGAAGGTGTGGATGAACCTGATATTGTTAAAACAGATGGAATATATCTGTATGCTTTATCAGATCAAAATCTGTATATATTAAAAGCCTACCCCGTAAATGATGCCAATATTTTATCAAAAATATCTATTAAGGAGGATGTTTACATTAGCGAGTTCTTTGTTAATGATGATTATTTGATTGTGTTTGGAAGTTCATATAATTATCCAATATTGTACGGAGGATATATTGATAGCGATGAAAAAACCGGTGATGTTATACCTGAAGAAGAGTCATGGGAGGTTTCATCCTCAGTTATAAAAATCTATGATATTTCTGAAAAAGAAAATCCTGAACTTGTGAAAGATATTGAAATAGATGGAACATATTTTGACTCGAGAATGATTGGTGATTACATCTACGTTGTATCATCAGAACACTCATATTACATTTATAGGCATTATGAAGGAAATTACTCGTTAAATGTACCTGAAATTACTATTGACAACGACACAAAGAAAATACCCTATGATCAAATCTACTATGCTGATTCACCCGAAATTGTTGATACAATGACGCATGTGATTGCGATTAATCTTAATGATATGGAAATCAATGAAAAAAGCTTTTTAATCGGTATTTCAGAGAACATGTACATGTCAGAAAACAATATCTATCTTGTCTACACGAAGTATGAATACGATACAGATCCATTGATAGGGTTACCATATACTTCATATGAGGAGACCACGGTTATCCATAAAATACAAGTTGATAATGGAGATATAGGCTATGTTAGTAATGGTGAGGTCCCAGGTCATGTTTTAAATCAGTTCTCAATGGATGAACATAATAATTTCTTTAGATTAGCAACAACTAAGGGTTTTTCTTGGGATGAAACAAATCCATCTAAAAATAATATCTATATTCTTGATGAAAACCTCAAACGCATATCCGCAATTGAAGGAATTGCCGAAGGAGAGCAAATTTATTCATCCCGGTTTATAGGTGACAAAGCTTATCTTGTGACGTTCAAAAACACTGATCCTTTTTACACTATAGATTTATCTGATCCCTATGATCCAAAAATACTGGGTTATCTGAAAATACCTGGTTACTCAAACTATTTGCATCCATATGATGAAAATCATATTATTGGTATTGGAAAAGACACTGTTGAAACAAATGATACCAACTTTGCATGGTATCAGGGACTTAAGATTGCTCTTTTTGATGTAAGTGATTTTGAGAATCCAAAAGAGATTGACAAAATGATAATTGGTGACAGAGGAACAGATAGCCCTGCATTATATGATCATAAAGCGTTCTTGTTTGATAAAGGAAAAGAACTACTGGTGTTACCTATCAGTCTATATGAGATCAGTGATGAAATAAAAAGTGAATATGAAGAATATCCTGGTGAATATGGAGAGTTTACATTCCAAGGGGCGTATGTTATAAGGTTAAACCTGGATGGTTTTGATTACCGAGGTAGAATCACACATGTTAGTGATGATGAGAAACAAGAAAACGAAAACTGGTGGTTCTGGCGACAATCCTCAGCTTATATTTCCCGTTCATTATACATTGATGATGTACTCTACACTATTTCTAATAAGATGGTAAAAATGAACAGTCTCGATGATTTAAGTGAAATAAAAAGTGTTATTCTATCCTAATAAATCTCATTTGACAAAATTAATAGTTTATTTCTCCTTATTATGATGATATAAGTGATTCGAAGATCCCTTCAATTAGTGATTGTCCAACAGATATAAAACATCAAATTGTGACGTCATTTACACGCTCGCATCCCGATGTGGGCATTCATTCAACAGGAGAAAACCACGATTTTTTACCATTAAATTCGTGTTCAAATCTCGTCTTGTCTGATGGATGTCAGGATGATAATTTAGTAATTGAACGAAATAGTAATCGATTTATAATATGGGATTCATTTCGCAAATGGATTTAAAGTAAAAAAAGATAAAAGTTATGGTGAATAAAATGGAAAATGTGAAAAAAAGACCTACCGGGGTGACTATACTAGCAATTTTGCAAATAATCTTTGCTATTATTCTCCTGATAGGAGCCTTGGGGATGTTTTTGGTGGCAGCCCTAACTGGGATAGAAGAAGTGAAAGATGCAATAGGGGAAGAAGTACCTGGCTGGGTTGTGGATAATGCTGCTGTATTTTTCGGTGCAATGGGGGCAGTATTTCTAATTCTTGCAATCGTTGGATTTGGGCTTGGATATGGATACTTGAAGGGAATTGGCTTGGCATGGACACTGGGTATTATATTTGCTGTGTTAAGCATAATTGGAGAGATCATCAATCCTATAATAGACAGAAGTTTGGATACTCTTGTTGGTTCAATAATTGGGATAATAATACCTCTCATAATCATTTACTATCTGACGAGACCCCACGTTAAAACATTCTTCGGAAAAGCTTAAAGAAACCTCAAAATATCTTTGATATTTTCAGTTACTCCTTAAGCACTATCAAATTTTACCGGTAAAAATGGGGCGAAATCCCTTCCCCAGCGTTTAACAAGAAGAAAGATACTGTTTTCAAAAAATAACTCTTACTTCCTTTTTACCTTAATTTTCGCCGTTATTTTTCCTTCACGTGCAAGCCATCCCAAAGCAGTATAGCAATCTCTTTTCTCAATTTTTGCTGAACGAGAAATGCTAGAAATATCAACTTCATTATTTCTACCAAGAGTTTTCCATACTTTACCAGCATCTGACCCTATTTTCTCAGTCAGATTAGTTTCACCAATTTTGTAGGTTTTTTTATTCCTAAATATTTTGTTTTCTCTTGCGAGCCATCCAATCGCACCATAAAATTCATCCTCTCTTAGTTTAGTTTTGTTCATTAATTTGGTTTGTACCTGAGGACCTTCAGTGCTAAGTCTTTCCCATAATTCTCCTGCATTATGACCAAAAGATTTCATTATTTCATTCATCTCATGCATCCTCCTGAGTAAATAATGTAACTAGCAATGCTATTAAAAATATTTTGGTTTTTCACTGGAAATATCAAAATTCTTGTACTAACTGTAACACCGGTTATCTAGAGAAAAAAATAACTTATTTTTCTTTTCTTCTTTTATTTTTACGCATTATAAGTTTTTAGATTACTTTTTTAAAGAGGAGAACCTTTGGAGGATGCATTGTGAATGAAATAAAACACGTAGATAGAGTCTTTAGACTTTTAAAACAAGAAATGACCAAATACGATCAACCTACTGTTTCGCGATCAAAATGGGATGAAATAGCGAATACTCCATTCACTACCCTAATTTCTTGCATTTTAAGCCTGAGAACCAAAGACGAAGTAACAGAACAAGCATCCATTAGATTACTAAAGAAATATAATACCCCTGAAAAACTTGTGAAACTTTCAGAGAAACAAATAACATCATTGATTTACCCTGTTGGATTTTATAAAACCAAGGCAAAAAGAATCAAAGAAATATCAAAAACACTTATTGAAAACTATTTGGGCAACGTACCTAAGGATTTCAACGAGTTATTAAAATTAAAAGGGGTGGGCAGAAAAACTGCAAATATTGTTATGGTCTATGGACACAAAAAACATGGCTATATACCAATAGATACACACTGTCACAGAATTCCGAATAGGCTAGGCTGGATTAAAACCAAGACACCAGAAGAAACAGAGCAGTTTCTAAGAAAAATTCTACCAAAAGAATACTGGAATGACTTTAATCATTTAGTTGTCACATTTGGGCAAAAAATCTGTGTTCCAGTATCACCACTATGCAGTAAATGCCCTATTGAGAAGCATTGTGAGAAAATTTCAGTTAAAAATAGTAGATGAAGGGATTTATACCTTTCTATCTGCAATAAATTTTTCTATCTCTGAAACCGTCAACTGTTTATGATCGGTCATCAGATCTACTAACTTATCTTTTTCATCCCAACTCCGATAATAATTCTTTTGAATGCTATTTAAAGTAAACTCCATCCCTTTGTGCTCAGCAAGCTGTTTTAACTGCTTCTCTGTTAATTCATTTAACAATTCCTTTTTAATTGACATTTTTTCCCATCCTTAGGCTTAGAGGTGCGTAATTACATAACAAGCATTTATCAGTTTCGTTTTTCTTAGACAAGGTTTTCAAATCAGATGAAACTAACCGATTAATTTATTAATACTAAATAACATTCATCTGTGGAACTAAGTGGATGGGATGCAAGACGGTGATGGGACAGTTGTTTCTCCAGATATATTGAAACCTCTTGTTATACGGTCACTAAGGAGAAGCAATGTTAGGAAAAAGATTGCAGAGTATCTTTTCGATATTAGCCCCAGTGGTAGTTATACCTCTGAGATTGCATATAATGTTAAAACAACTCCAACTAATGTAATAGGTGCTATAAGAGGAATGAATTCAAGATATCGGGGTGATGAGTCTCTTATCAGTCTTAATCTAGTTGAACAAATCAATAGTGGAAAAAATAATGAAATTAAGTTATACAAACTTACAGACTTTGGAAAAGAGATTGTAGAATCGCTCAGGGATAATAGACGACAATTTTGATTTTTTGTGACTTTATTTTAGGAATGAGTAATTAAAATTTTGAATGTAAAAAAGATTTGCAATCGAAACTAATAAAACATGGGTGTTTGTTAAAGGCATGTAAGAGTGTCAATACTATGACTAAAATAAATGTAAATGGCATGCTTACATCATATGACAAAAAGAATCTCACCATAGCCACTGTTTGTTCTCATTCTAGTCTGCAGATTTTTAACGGTGCAAAAAAGGAGGGGTTTAACACATTAGGAATATCTGTTGGAGAACAAAAAAAAATTTATGATGCTTTTCCTCTCGGTAAACCAAATGATTTTTTCATTGTTGATAGCTATAAAGACATTGTGAAATATGCGGGGGAATTGCAAGAAAAAAACGTTATTGTCATTCCACACGGATCGTTCGTTGAATATCTTGGCGCTGAAAAATTTTTAACCTTGAATTTACCCACGTTTGGGAATAGAAACGTCCTTATGTGGGAATCAGACCGAAACAAAGAAAGAATATGGCTAGAAGGTGCTGGCCTTACCATGCCTCAGGAGATAAAGGATCCAAGAGATATCGACAAACCTGTAATCGTTAAATATCATGGTGCCAAGGGCGGTAAAGATTTTTTCATTGCAAAAACATATGATGAATTTTTAAAGAGAGTAAAAAAAGACAAATCTCACTCAATTCAAGAATTTGTACTGGGGACACGATATTATCTTCACTATTTCTACTCACCTATTCAAGACAATGCTTATAGATTAAGCAAAGGCAGTCTTCAACTCTTATCAATGGACAGGCGTGATGAAACAACGATTGATGAAGTCCAACGCCTGGGTTCAATTCAGGAACTTGAAGAACTCGGCATTCATCCCACATTTGTTGTAACGGGTAACATTCCTATAGTTATGAGAGAATCATTGTTGCCTAAGGTCTTCAAGATGGGAGAAGCAGTGGTCGAAAAATCTCTTGAGCTCTTTGGTGGT
>JAGLML010000080.1 GCA_023140035.1 Thermoplasmatales archaeon | reverse complement strand
AAAATCATCCCTATCTCGCTTGTGGATTTCTCGCTCTTTGCCAGTTCTATGGTCCTCGCCTCTATTTCTCTAGGGTTAAGTGAACTCCATTCAGGATGTTTCTTTCTAATAGGATGGGTAGACCCTGATTTTCCTTTCCTTCTTGCATGCATTCGTGCCATTGTCTTATACTCCAATGCTCTTGTAAGGGGAGCCTTAATAAGGTAATAATATATAAAATTAAAGGTTGGAGATTATTTCGTCTTTTCGAATCTATTTCCTAATTTTTTCATAACCTTGGGTAATGTTGTATATTCCATATCGGCCATTGGAAGACGGTGCGGTTCAAATGGTCCATGTCTTCTCATATAATCCATGATATGCTGTGCTTCTATGCGTGTACGATCGAATGCAGGGTCATCGAACAGATCGACAGGTTCAGTTAATTTACCGTTTTTAAGCTGAAAACCAAGAGCAATCACTCGTGGTGGGCCATCAAATCTGGTACATCTCGCTTGTTTTACAGAAACAGGCATCAATGGGCCATTATGTGATCCGCGCATCCAGCCAGAGACAAGATGACCAAGTGCAAATCCCTCTAATACCTCCCCAAGAGCAGGAAGCCCAGATTGTGCTCTAACAACACCAGCAGGATCATCTTTACCAACATATTCTCCGGCTATCTGATATAATTTTTCAGTTGATATGGCCGAAACTGGTTCATCTGCCGGTAACTTGGAACTCTTCTTTGGAAATACTCGTTTTATAACAAACCGTGATTTTGCACCTATTAGTGCAAGGAGGCCATACATCTCCTCAGGCGTTTCCATGAATACATGTTTATGTTCTTGGATGTCCCATACTTCAAACACAAACCCATCATGAAGATTGGGATCTATGATTAATCCAGCGGTGTTAAATGGATCTGCAAAAATTTTGAAAATTGGAAAATTGAATGCTCCTGGTTCGGTTTTATCCATCATAAAACAAACAATTGGTTCAGCTTTTCTCTCAGTGAATTCCATTTCAGCTATACCTGGACCCATACCTTTTATATTCCCAGAGAACGCGTCCTTCAGTAAATCCTGCCCTGCTCCATAGAGCCCTAGTTCTTTTGCTTTCTCTGTTCCTTCACAAAAAGTATCCCAAGCAAGACCATGAACCTCTTTGCTATCTTCGCCATTGGTATGCGTCATAATAAGTTCAAGGTCATCTCCACAGTTCGTAACATGAAAATCTTTTAATAAACCAGATTTACGTGCTTCTGTGAGTTTTTTATTTGCTATTTCCTTAAGATCTGGATGTACATATGCATGACCGGGCCATCCGCCCACATCTGCTTTAATAATGCTAAACGTAGTTTTCATTATAAACCTCCATCTTTGATTGAGTATCATTAAAAGATATTTAAAGAATTTGGAAACACTTTTAGTAAAGTATATATTTTTACTGCCATTAGCGATAAAACAAGGCGCTCATCATATGACGTTAAGACTTTACAATACACTGTCAAGAAAAAAAGAACGTTTCGCTCCTGTTGATATAAAAGCAAAAAAAGTGAAAATGTATGTTTGTGGTATGACTGTTTATAGTGATGTTCATATTGGTCACGCCCGTACATATTTAGCATTTGATGTAATTAGAAGATATTTGGAATATACTGGATACGATGTTACTTATGTTCAAAATATTACAGATGTCGATGACAAGATAATTGCAGCAGCAAATAAGGAAGGTGTCGCCCCCATCAAGTATTCAGAGCGTTTTGCTGATAGATGCCTTAAAGATTTAGACGATCTTGGAATAAGAAGAGCTAATTTATATCCCAAAGCCTCTGAAACTATTCCTGATATGATTGTAATGATACAACAGATACTGGATAAGGGATTTGGATATGTGGCTGATGGCGATGTTTACTTTTCTGTTGAAAATTTCAAAGATTACGGAAAACTTTCTGGTCAAAAAATTGATGAGATGAGAGTTAGGGCACGTATTGAACCTGGTGAAAAAAAACATAGCCCCTTTGATTTTGCACTGTGGAAACAAGCGAAACTAGGTGAACCATCTTGGAAGTCTCCATGGGGAAAAGGACGACCAGGTTGGCATATTGAATGTTCTACCATGAGCAGTAAATATCTCGGATTGCCATTTGACATCCATGGCGGCGGTATGGATCTTCGTTTTCCTCATCATGAAAATGAGATTGTGCAAGCAGAAGCTGCAACCGGAAAACAGTTTGCTAAGTACTGGATGCACATCGGTCTTCTCACCGTTGATGGAGAGAAAATGTCAAAATCTCTTGGAAATATAATCAACGTTAAAGACCTATTGAAAAAGTGGGACTCTGAAGTAATAAGAATGTTTTTTGCTCAGGCACATTATCGAAGTCCGCCTGATTTTAGCCAAAAATCACTTGAAAATACACAAAAGGGGCTAGAAAGGATTTATAGACTAAAGGAAAAGTTAGATGAGCTATCTAAAGTCGATATTGAGTTAGATGAGAACAAGTTAACAGAAGAAGAGAAAAAATATCTTGTAACAATAAATGATTTTAAACAGGAATTTGAACAGGCCATGGATGATGATTTTAACACTCCGAAGGCATTTGCAGTAATATTTGATTTTGTCAATAAGAGTAATAAGTTTTTAGAAAACAATCAACCGGTAGATGTTGCACTATGCAAGCATTCACTTGAATTATTATTGAAATTAGGTGACACTCTGACACTTTTCCAACCTGGAAAAGTCCAACGAGATGAAACTGTATTACTTGAAAAATTGCAAAAATTCATTTTAAAATATGATAAAGAAATTAAGACGAAAGATATTGAAGAAATTATAAAAACATTGATTAACATTCGAGAAGAAGCTAGAAAACAAAAGGAGTGGAGAAAAGCTGACGAAATAAGAAGCGAACTCCAAGATCTAGGATTTGAATTACAGGATACAAGTAAAGGCCCTGTTTGGAAGAAAAAATGAGAGTATGAAAAGAATCTTAGTAGGATTTGATGGATCTGAAGGATCAGAAAACGCATTGAACAAAGCAATGATGCTTATCAACGAAAATGGAAAGCTTATTTTAATTGCTGTAGTTCCGGTTCCATCTGACCAAAATCTTGTTGATCAAACAGCCTATGAGCTTATGAAAAAGAGGGCGCACAATCTCATAAATAACGTTGTAAAAGATATAGGATCTCACGAGTTTGAAGTGATCGGGATGGTTGAAGAAGGAGATATTGCCGCAAAAATTATTGATACTGCTAATGCCTTAAATTGTGATTTAATTGTCCTTGGCAGTAAAGGAACAAGTGAATTAGGAATGTATCCGATTGGCAGTGTTGCAAATAAAGTAGTGCAATATGCTCATAAGCCTGTTATGATAGTAAGATAAAACTTATTTTCCTCTGCTTTGATGTGCACGTATGCTTGGTCTTACTTTCTCAGCACCTTTACCTTTGTACAGCATCCCTCTTCCTTTTTGTCCTGCACTTGTTTTTCCCCTCAAAACCCTTCTTTTGTTTGATGGATCAGCAATCCAATTTATCTTCGGATCATTCAATATGGCGGGATGTGATGAGTCTACTAAGATAACCTCGTAGTAATGGTATCTTCCATCTTCTCCCACCCAATAAGAGTTTAACACTTCCATGTTTGGGTATTTTTTTGCTGTACGTTCTTCAGCAATTCTCTGTATGCTTTTTGCGGCAGTGATTTTTTTCATACCTTTCGATGAAGGTTTTCTTCCTCCTTTTATTTTATGTTTTCTAAGGCCTCCTCTTCGTACTCGCGCTCGTACAACAATATAGCCCTGTTTCGCTTTATACCCTAATGATCTTGCTCTATCTATTCTCAGCGGTTTTTCAACTCTAGTGAAACTTTCTTCTTTTCTCCACTGAATAAGACGATTTTTAAGAGGTGATTGATATGAAGTATCAGGTTTTTTCCACTGTTCTCTTACATAGTCATACATACTTTTAACCATTTTGTACACCTGTTCATGCTACTGGTAGGGGCTAAGGAAAGGAATTCTTTATTTAAAACTTTTGTCGCTTTAATTTTTAATTTGGTGAAAAACATTGCTTTTGTCGCCAAACTTAATAATACTAATTCTATTTCGTGCTGGGAGTCTTATGGATTACATTATTAACTCGAAAATGGAAACGATGCCATGATAAAAAATCTGAAAAAACTGTTAAAGAGAAAAGGACCTCTTGCTGAAAACGAGGTAAAAGATCTATTGAAGGCATATGGGATTCGAACTACGAACTACAAACTGGTAAACAAGCCAGAGGATTTAGAAAACCTTGGTTTGAAATTCCCAGTGGCTTTGAAAGTATGTTCTAGCAAAATTTTACACAAAACCGATGTCGGTGGTGTAAAACTTGGCATTCAAAACATGAATGAACTTAAGAAAACGTTCCAAGAGTTTAGAAAAAAATTCCCAAAAGAAAATCTGCTTGTCGATCAAATGGAAGAGAAAGGTGTTGAAATCATCGTTGGTCTTGTCCAGGATCCGACATTTGGTCTTTCTATCATGTGTGGAATCGGTGGAATTTTCACCGAACTTTATAAGGATGTAACATTCCGTGTTGTT
Organism: Thermoplasmatales archaeon; assembly: GCA_023140035.1. Classification (GTDB taxonomy): domain Archaea; phylum Thermoplasmatota; class E2; order DHVEG-1; family DHVEG-1; genus JAGLML01. Next base: position 1,332 of record JAGLML010000080.1, on the reverse strand, counting down.
CCTATTGACAGGTATGATGCTGAACAAATGATGGAGGAGATAAAAGGCAAAAAACTGTTAGAGGGGTTTAGAAACATACCCGCTAATAAAGAATTGGTTGCTGATCTTCTTCTTAAGGTTTCAAAAATCGGCCAAGAACTTGATGAACATATTGACCAGATGGATTTAAACCCCGTTTTTGTATACGGAGATGATTTGTGCGTTGTTGACGCTAAACTTATATTAAAATAAAAAGGAGTTGAAAGAATTGGTAATAAAAACGAAGGATTATGCTATAAAAGACCCTAAACTGGCAGGAGAGGGAAGAAATCTGGTTCATTGGGCAGAAGATCACATGCCTGTTCTAATGAGGATAAAAAAAGATTTTGAAAAAAAGAAGACGTTAAAGAATTTGACTCTTGGATGTTGCTTACATGTTACAAAAGAAACAGCTGTGCTTGTGAAGACGTTGAAAGCTGGTGGTGCAAAAGTTGCGCTCTGCGGCTCAAACCCACTTAGTACCAATGATGCGGTTGCTGCAGCACTAGCTGAAGAAGGAATATTTGTCTATGCATGGCGTGGAGTAAATACTGAGGAATATTATTGCTGTGTAGACCGAGTGCTTGATCATAAACCCAATATTAGCATGGATGATGGTAGTGACCTAGTAACAAGACTGCATACGACTCGGAAAGAGGGATTAGAACATGTTATTGCAGGTACTGAAGAGACTACAACAGGTGTGAACCGGCAGCGGATCATGGCTGAAAAAGGGGACCTAAAATATCCAATTATAGCAATTAACGATGCAATGACCAAACATTTCTTTGATAACCGGTATGGTACCGGCCAGTCGACAATTGATGGTATTCTTCGTGCTACTTCTGTATTAATTGCTGGGAAAACATTTGTTGTCTGTGGTTATGGCTGGTGTGGTAAAGGTGTAGCAATGCGTGCTTGTGGTATGGGGGCAAATGTTATCGTAACAGAAGTTGATCCAGTGAGAGCGTTAGAAGCAGAAATGGACGGCTTCAGGGTAATGCCAATTAAAACTGCTGCAGGGATTGGTGATATTTTTGTTACGGCCACTGGAAACAAGTATGTAATAGATGCTCCTGTGCTTGACATGATGAAAGACGGGGCTATTGTAGCAAATAGCGGGCATTTTGACAATGAAATAAACGTTGGTCACCTGGATAAAAGTTCAAAGGAGTGGATAGAGATCCGGCCAAACGTGAGGGAGTACCATCTGAAGAACGGGAAAACCATTTATTTACTTGCTGAAGGAAGATTGGTAAATCTTTCTGCTGCGGAGGGTCATCCAAGTGAGGTAATGGATATGAGCTTTGCAAA
>JAGLML010000008.1 GCA_023140035.1 Thermoplasmatales archaeon | reverse complement strand
CTATCCATATGAGTATACCACCTATCAGCAATGAGAATCCAACTAAGGTTCCTTTACTCACAATCTTCACATCCATATACGTTTCAATACGTATTAACACGTGCATATACAATATGGTATTTAAATGTTCCGAAAAAGGGTTCTGGTCAATTGAGCGTTGGTAAAATAGGGTTGGTCAATTGGGGTTGGTAAACCTATTTTTTTGGAAAGACTATGAACTCCAATCGTGGAATGAACAAGGGGAGATAACACAAATTAAAGGCATGTTGACCATTGCTTTTTTAGTTGTTTCTCCTTGTTTCCATAGAGATAAGAAAGAGTTATATCTCATCATAAAGATTCTCTATATGGTCAATATGCCTACAGAGGAAAAGACAATACCAAAAAAAGTAGAATTACAACCAGTTAATTTATTGAAAGCATTTCATGAACAGAGAGATTTAGTTGAGAAATTAAAATCAAAATTAGATGTGTTTGAAAAAGCCAATTCAATTTATGAAGAAAGAATTGGAGAGCTTGAAAAAAAACTTAGGCAAATATTAGAAGAAAATAAGAAACAAAAAGAAGAAATTGAAATATTAAAAAAGGGAAATCTTCGACTTAAAATTATTTCTGGTGAGGCTAAAAGTGGTTGGATAAAAGAACGTGATTGGATATATAAACCCGATTCAAAGACAGGTAAACCAAAGGGGTATAGGTGTCCTTTTGACTTTAATCATGAAGATGTGGAAAAATTAGTGATTTATTTTAATGAAGAAAAGGGTGAAAAGTGGGTTGATTTTGAACATCCATATCCAGGATATTCTCATTATCCATTTGATATGCCTCATACTGCATATTTATGGCTTAAAGGGGAACTCCCCGAACAAAAGAAAAAAGAATTGGAATCAAAAAAGATGGATATACATTCAATTAACAGCGTTCAAGAGATGAATAAATTTATACAATCTATTGACAAAGATGCTAAACTTCATAGAAAATTCTTTCATCAAACTGCAAACTATTTACTTCGTAATCGTAACTCCCGAATCAAGTTTGTAGATTATAAAAAATACGCAAAATTTAGTGGTAGACAGATAGGATATGATTGGTTAAATGATTTTCAAAGATGGGGATTTGTCAAGAAAGTTCCTAATAAAAAAGGGTATTGGGATGTAATTTTTTAGTCAATTATTGGACATTTTTGGGACAAATTTTAGACATAAAATGGACAAAATATAGACATTTTTATATCTATTGGACAAGATTTTTACAATTTGATGGACACAAGAAAGACATTTTCTTTTATTTATTATACAAAATATATTCAAAATTAGAAATACTATGGACACCCATATTGATAACAACAGCCGAGTACTTCACCAACTGAGTTTTGATGGTGAGGGATTAATTCCCTCATTTCAAAACTCAGAATTATGTATTTAAAACAACAAAAAATCTCTCCTGTACAACAGGAGTACTTTCGGTCACCCCCTAGGATACCTTATAAGGAGTGCAACAGATATAGAATATGTAGTACAACCCTGTTGGATTTTGGGTTAAAAATAATAAATAATGACCCCAAGAATGCTACTAACATTCGAGGGGTCTGGAGGCATGATAATATGCGTATCACAACCCCGAAAGAACCTATAATAGAAGCAGTTGATAAGCCTTTTTGTTGCACACATTGTGGAAGTGAGAACTACACAAAATATGGTAAAAAGAACGGTAGACAGCAATATATGTGCAAAGACTGTAACCGCAAGTTTGTAGACAATTTGTATTTTGAACGGTTGAAAGGTGATCCTAAACTAATCTGTCTTACTTTGGATTTGTATTTCAAAGGAGTATCATTAAGAAAAATATGTGACCATTTAAAGCAGTTTTATGATTTGAAAATTGTACATGCAACTTTGTTGAATTGGATTAAAAAATATATCAAAATAATGGATAAGTATGTATCTCAATTCAAACCCAAATTAGGAACAGTCTGGCATGCTGATGAAATGATGGTACAAATAGATGGCGATTGGTTTTACCTTTGGAATGTTATGGATGAGTTTACACGGTTTCATTTAGCATCTGTAATAAGTAAAGAGAGAAACATCGAGAAAGCAAGGAAAGTCTTTCAAGTTGCTAAGAAACGAAGTCATAACGATAAACCAAGATGTATTGTGACAGATGGTTTACACTCATATAACAAAGCAATAAACAAAGAATTTCATACAACCAAAAAGGAAACTATCCATATAGGTAATGTAGGGATAAAAGGTAAGAGATTTAGTAATACTAAGTTTGATAACAATTTGGTTGAAAGGTTACATGGTACTGTTAGAGAACGCAACAAGACACAAAGGGGTTTGGAAAAACAGGATTCGGTTTTCATTAAAGGGCATCAACTGTATTATAATTTTATACGCCCACATCAAGCATTGAATGATTACACCCCTGCACACTTTGCGAATATCTACCTTGGTTTAGAAGATAAGAAATGGGAGAATTTGCTAATGCAATCCATCAAGAATCAAAAGGAAAAATAGAATTTCAACAGATTTTACTTCTAATATGTTGATTCTCTAAACCATTGGGATGTCATATGGTTCTTGTGCAGGGTTTCTGTCAAAATTAACATAAGTAATTGGCAATTTATTTATACCTAATCTCATGAAAACAAAAAATATGATTCCGGCTAAACAAATTGTTCCAGGTATAATATAAGATTGCAGTCCTGTTTCATTCCAATAGTTACCATTCCATTCTATTTTTGGAATTAATTTATGTTTCCATTCGGTATTTCTAAATAAAAATGATAATACTAACAAATGAATGAAATATGCATTATCACCATTTCCTATTAAATTATTCTGAATGATTTTATCATTATATGAATTAACTAAAATAATTCCATAATTTTTGTTATATTCAATATTATTCTGATAAACAGTAATATTATTTGAAATATAGAAAGAAAAGATTCCATTATGATTATTCGTAATATTATTTTCAGAAATATTGATATTTCTTACAGCAACTAAACCTATGCCATCAAAGCATCCTAATATACTATTTTTAAAGATTTTAGAATTTTCTACTTCATTAAAAATAAATCCAGTTCCATATACTGTAGTAATAATGTTATTACTGATAGAATTGTTATTACAATAATAAAAATCTATTCCAACCTCGTCACAGTAAATAATATTGTCAGTAATATTACAATAATTTGACACAAAGATGTTGATACCATATGATTTGTTACCTAGAAAAATATTATCAGAAATAGTAGTATAATTTGAATAAACAGCCCATACTATTGTACTGTAGTTATAACCAATAAGAGTAAATCCACTTATGGCAACATCATCAGTTGATATATTAACAATATATTTACTCCCACTTCCGTTAATAACTGTAGAATCTCTATTCTCTCCCTTTAAAGTAATGGATTTGTTCACTTTCAGATTCTCATAATACGGTGAACTATCATCATACACATAGACAGTATCCCCATCTGAAGAGTCATTAATTGCATCCTGAATTTTACTATAGTTCCCTGTTCCGTTACCACCTACATACAAGATATTACCATCTAAAGTTGTTCTGGTAGATTGTTTTTCTAAATTGATTTCAGTTGCAGAAGATATAGTCATTCCTATGAACAACAGCATTATTCCTATTGCAAGGACTTTTTTCATAAAATGAATCCTCCCTTTATCTTTCACATAGAGGATATATTATATAAATATTTGCAACAAAATCTTTTTTTGGGGTTTCATAAGATATACCAACCCCTTTTAACCAACCCAAAATTACCAACCCTTAAATGACCAGTACCCGAAAAAGGGGGCTTTGCCCTAAAAGTCGGTTTTGACCTAAAAGTCTTGTTTTTGACCTAAAAGTCTTATTTTATAAGATATAACAATACTTTTTCCAGTAATGGAAATCTTACTTAATCCGGGGCATATGGCATAGGTTTAACACGAACTCCAGTTCCAATTCCAAATACAAATCCATTGAATGATATACCGAAAAAAAATGTTGCCTCTATTTTCCAGACTTGGACATTATCGTAACCAAACGAAGGAACCTTCGCACCATAATAATAAAAAGTAATTCCTTCAACTTTCATAGTTTTATTATCATAACCACTATCTAAAATCAACTTGTATTCATCATTAGATGTTTTTGTTTTATAATTCCCTGAAATTAAACAAATTGAAAAAAACTCAATATATGGATAATCAAAATCCTCCTCAATATCAGATGTTGTAGTAATAGATATTTCATTAGCAAAAGCAGGTTGAATACTAACTCCGATAAAAAGAATAATTATTCCAACTACCAGACCTTTCTTATACCAACTACCTTTCATCATTTTAACTCCCTCTGACTATTTCTCATGCACGTAGAAGTATATAAAACATTATGCTAACGATTGTCATATAATGATGAAAAACATACCATAACAAATATTATCATGGTTTATTGTGCAAAATGGGTATTAAATGTGCAAAACAAGCTTTGTCATGGTTTATTGTGCAAAGCCATCTCAACCCAAACATTAAAAAGGACATTAGACATTTGTTTTTTTGCAAGCGAAAGAGTTGATTCAATGAGTAATGGAGTTATTTGTCCAGCTACTAAATTTCAGAATATTGAATATGTTCTTCATTGTCTTGAGCCAGAGGGAAGACTAAAGGTGAATCAGATTGCTTCAAGGCTGAATCAATCAATTTCATGGATCAACAACGCTCTTCCCATTATGGAAGAAATGGGATTGACTTGGAGAAATGATTTAGAAAAAGGATACATTGGAATAACAGGAAAAGGCAGAGAATTGGCAAGAGCTTTAGATGAAAAAGATGAAGATAAAATAAAAGAAATCGGAAGACAGATATACAAAAATTCTAGCATTTTAAGATATGCATATGAACTTCTACTAGATAACCCAAAAGTTAACAATGTAAATTTAGGACAAGAATTAATCAAAAAACTTGAAATACCGCCCGAACAGAGGTGGAAAAGCCCTGCAACATATAGATACGTTGGTAGGACATGTAAATATATACTTGCAGGATTAAAACTAATAAAATACAATCCACCAACACGGAAAAAAAGAAGTAAAAAAGCGGGAAAATTCAAAAATAAATTAATGCCTTATGCTTCTGCTAATTTAATGTTTGAATTATTTGATAATGAATTTGATGATAAAGATTTTTTTAAACTTCCATCTGATGAAATAACACGATTTCAAAGACAAAGAAAATTAGATTATATTAATTCCTCTATTGGATTGGGTCTCGTTGAATCTGTTAAAAGAGATGAATACACCTTTAAATTAACAGATGCCGGTAAGATTATTAAAGATACCAACGATTTGTCGGAGCGCTCTCTTGTATTCCAAAATATTTTACTTCAGTCCCTGCATGTAGTTGAATTGATAAAAATTGTTAAAAATAAATATAATGGAATTTATCCTGTAGAAATGGGTAGCGTTTTAAGTGAATATAATGAGACTAATTGGGGAGAAAAATCAAAAGATGCATATGGTCATAATTTCCTTAATTGGCTGAAAGTTGCAGATATTATTGAAAAACATGGTATGAGAGGAAAATATGTTCTACGTCAGTCCTTTTTACAAAGTGATACCTTTAAAAAATATTTTTCAAACGAATTAACCGAGAAGAAAGAGATACAACAAACCTCATCTAAGAACCAATTAAACCTCATAACAATTAAACAGCCATCATTATCAATTGATACTATTACTATATTTGACACATTAATTAAACATTTGAATTGGATATTTTACTTTGAAGATTATAACCCATATGCCGACGAAAAGAAACATCAGGAGATTATGGATATTTTTGATCAACTGATATACAGTTCTCAAGGGGAAGCACGATCTATTCTTTCAATGGCAAAATATCTGACTAACCTTGCATACAAAGAAAGTGATAGGGAACATATCAAACAATGTTTGAAACATTTAGCAAGTATTAAGATTTACAACAAATCATCTATCGATACCTAACTATCGGATGCAAAGTTAGATTCAAAAAGCCGATTTTTCGGCGGGAGTAAAAACAAAAAATAGGAGATGTGAAAATTTACCTGTTTGAAAGAAATTATGGGAAGATGGCAGAGTTCGGTCTAATGCGCCCGACTTTAGATCGGTTTGGTTGCCCACCACGAGGGTTCAAATCCCTCTCTTCCCGATGGGGTCGTAGTTTAGTGGGATAGAACGTCGCCGTTACGCAGCGGAAGATATGGGTTCAAATCCCGTCGGCCCCACAGAGGTTTACTAATATGATTGAAAGGGGCGAAAACCATCTGCAAGCGAAAGTTGATGATTCTAAGATGCCCCTTCCGAACCATCCGAATTATACCGTACAGTTGTACGTACGGTGTACCGTACGGTCATTCATGATATATAAACCATTTAACATTTCCAAATCAATATACATTAAAGGTAATTGACATGGACAATATAAAATAATAACACAATAAATATATAAATATTTCTCTAAATAATGATTTTCAATCTAAGTCACTTAATAAAAATATTTCTCGTAATAATCCCCAAAAAGGGGAAAATTATTTATATCATAAACCCTATACAGGTAATACAAGGGTGCAATTGCACCCTATAAAGGGAAACGATGAAGATAGAAATAGACAACGTCAAAACCGTGATCGAAAGCCGAATAGGAAAAGACGGCAGGATATACGGTCTGAAGAAATATGTAGGACATCAAGCAAAAATAGTTGTCTTAGAAAATCATCAAAAACCCGACAAATAAGACTTGACCAAGGGAAGTTGGGACTTCCCAAGGTCGTGGAGTCTGATAATATGAGTATCAAACCCCGAAAGAAAATAGAAGATGAAGGAAATAAAGGTTTCCATAAAGAAAACCAAAGCAGGTATACTTTTTTAAAAGAACAAAAAGCTAAGATAATACTTAGTCGTGAAAACGCTATACAAAAAATCAAGACCGGTCTTTTTCTTGTGCAATCTCAAACTGGTTTTGGTAGCTACAAAGTCCAATGGAAACACAATCGTTGGGTATGCAATTGCCCTTATTTTATTAAGAACAAGCTTGAATGCAAACACATCACAGCACTACGACTGTACTTAGAAATTGGATATGTAACAATTGAAGATGAATCACCAGAAATTACAACTAGATCATATCCTCAGAATTGGAAAGAATATAATCATGCACAGATGCATGAGTTTGAATATTTCGAAAACCTACTCTATAGTCTTGTTTCAAATATCGAAGATTCTGAACAGAACATGGGGCGACCCCGTCACAAACTAAGCGACTTAATATACTGCTGTGTTATGAAAGCATATAGCCAATTGTCCAGTAGGCGTTCGCAATGTGTATTTGAGCAAGCGTTACTAAATCAGAATATATCAAAGTCAATCCACTATAACGCTATATCACGAACACTCCTAAAACCTGAACTTACACCGTTACTTTATGACCTTGTCACACAAATAGCGACTTCATTGAATGGTATTGAAACCTGTTTTGCTTTGGATAGCAGTGGCTTTCGATGTTCAACATTCAGTGAATATTGTAGAGTAAAACATGGGATTAATCGAAAACACAACTGGCTAAAATGCCATATTTCAACTGGAGTGAATAGTAATATTGTAGCGGCTGTTGTTATCACTGATGAATATGGAAATGACAGTCCTCAATTCAAGAAACTAGTTGAGGAAACTGCTAAGAATTTTGAGATAAAGGAGTTATACGGTGATCCTGCTTATTCATCGGCTAAAAATCTACAAATAGCAGATAAATACAACGCCAAGGCATTTATTCCATTTAAGAAAAACGCCACTGGAAAAAACAGTGGTGCGTTATGGAGAAAAACCTTTCATTTTTTCCAGATGCATAGGGAAGAGTTTGAGGAACATTATCATAAGCGGTCTAATGCTGAATCAACATTTCATGCGATTAAAAGAAAGTTTGGAGATAGTATAAAATCAAAAGATAGAGTGGCTCAGGAGAATGAATTGCTCTGTAAGATTATTGCTTATAATATTACAGTATTAATTCATGAAATGATCCAGCTCAACGGAACTTCTGAATTATTATCTTTTGATGGATTACAGAAGGAAGTCACAATGGCCCCATCTGATTCTTTTTAGAACTATCTTGTTATAGATGTTGCAATAATATTTATAAGGAAAACTTTAAATCAAGATGATATGTATCTATTTTACCCAATTTTAATAATTGGGGACGGAGGCATAAAAAAATGAAAAAGAAAATATTAGGTATTTTTGTATGTATGCTGTTGATAGGCACTGCGGGCATAGCTGTCGCAGATTGGGACGAGGGTGACGGACATAAGATGCATTTCCCACAGTTACCTGATCCATATGGCTGGGATGTAAACTTCCATGACTGGATGTTGGGAGACGATTGGAAATGTAGCGAATCAGGAAACGTAACTGATATACATTTCTGGATTTCATGGAGAGGAGATGATGTACAAGATTTACCATGGCTAAAAGTTAGTATATGGTCAAATAACCCAGGGCCACCATCAAGACCTGCGCAACAATTATGGAGCAGACAATTCGATGTAGATGAGTTCATAATCAGAGGACCTTTTTATGGCGATCAAGGTTGGTTCCATCCGCCAAACATATGGTATGAGAACGATCATAATACTTACTATCAAATTAACATCGTAAACATTGATGACCCATTTCCACAAGATGAAGGAACCATTTACTGGCTGGTTATCTCCACGCCGTTTTATGAACCTGATGCATTAGGTTGGAAGACCTCAACAGAACAATATGAAGATGCTGCAGTATATGGTAATCCAACAGGATGGTACCCACTTATTGATCCATTATTAGGAGTTCCATTAGACCTTGCATTTGTAATTACTGGAGAAGAACCTAAACCTGATTTATCCTGTGATGGTCGTCTTGTTTGGACTGGTGTAAAACCAGGTGATACAGTTACTGGAACGTTTCAAGTTGGTAACGTGGGTGATCCTGGTTCACTTCTTAACTGGGCGGTAGAAACTACCACTCTTCCAACTTGGGGAACCAATTGGACATTTAGCCCTTCAAGTGGCACTGGTCTTGCTGCTGGGGGTTGGACTACTGTAACAGTAAGTGTAGAAGCACCAAATGAAAAAAACAAGAATTCCACTGGTAAAATAAAAGTGGCTAATACTGATGATTCTAGTGATTCCTGTAAAATCGATGTAATTCTTACAACACCGAAAAACAAACCTTTCATTTTTAACTTTCCACTGCTCAGGTTGTTATTTGATCGGTTTCCAAATGCATTACCCATATTCAAATACTTCCTTGTAGTTAGTGGATTGCTGAATGGATGGGCTGAAGAAGGAACTGGAACACTGGTCATGCAAATAACTGATGCGCCGGGTCTTAATATTACAGAGGCGATAGTCAATATTTCACAGATAAGAGTCCATTATGCAGGTATAAATCAAAATGACACAAATGGATCATGGATTACTATTGCTGAGGAACCACAGACATTTGATCTTATTCAAATACAAAATGCAACAGAGTTTCTTGGTGAGGCAAACTTGAGTGCAGGATGGTATACCCAGATACGACTCTTTGTAGATGAAGCTCTGGTGACAATCGATGGAGTTCAGTATAATTTGAAAATCCCGTCAAAGAATGTGAAACTAATTAAACCATTCCTTGTACAGGATAATGAGACTCTTACATTAACCTTGGACTTTGACGTGCAGAAATCCGTTCACAAAACAGGAAACAACAAATACATAATGAAACCAACAATAAAAGTGATACAAGAATAAAATAACCTCTCTTCTTTTTTTATTTTATTTAAAGTTAACTACTCTGCACCCAAAATAGCATTTTTGCACCCAAATTAGGTGAAAAAACCGAATAAGGGTGCAAAGCCGAAAAAGGGGGCTTTGCCTGTAAAGTCAACTTTGCCCGTAAAGTCGTGTTTTTGCCCGTAAAGTCCAATAAATAAGGAGAGAGACTTTCGAGCTCAATTTTATATTTTGGTGATTCTGCACAAAAATTCAAAAACAACAGAAGTGGAGATGGTTTAATTTTAAGTGCATAATATTAAAACACTTACTTAAAAAAGTACCAAAACTAGAATGGTCGATAGTATTAGATAAGATATTAATATCAATCTATATTATTCAGGCGCTCCCATGATAAACCCAGTTGTTAAGCCTTTGTTCTTGAACCAGTCTTTTAGATAGCTTTTATTTCCTGCCAAAGATGCATCAATTTCATTCCCTTTTGGAGCTTTCCACATCTGCCAATTAAGTAATCTTGAAAGACACAACTTTATCTTTAGAAAATCATCATCTGTAAGATCACGATAAAATGGTTTTTCTTTTTCATCGCTATCATGAATTTCAAGCTTTGCACACACAGAATCACGGAACAATTCAGACCAAGCCATAATGGATTTTGAAGAAAAAATAGCTTCTCCTTAAAATAAAGAATGGTTCTGTATCATTTGGGTTGGTTTATCTTATGAAACCCCAAATAAGATTTTGTTACAAATATTTATATAATATGTCGTTTATGTGAATTATAAAGGGAGGATTCATTTTATGAAAAAAATCCTAACAATAGGGATAATGCTGTTGTTCATAGGAATGACTATATCATCTTCTACTGGATTAAATCTGGAGAAACAATTAATACAACCTATGTCTTTTGATAACACATTGTATGTGGGTGGTAATGGAACAGGGAACTATAGTAAGATTCAGGATGCTATCAATGATTCAAGTAATGGAGATACAGTGTATGTGTATGATGATAGTTCACCTTATTATGAGAATTTGAATGTGGATAAATCTATTACTTTGATAGGTGAAGATAAGGATACTACGGTTATTGATGGAACTTCAGTAGAGAATATTGTTGTAAATATTTCTGCTGATAATGTAATCCTATCTGGTTTTACAATTCAAAAATTTGGAATTTATAATTATAGCTACGACCACTACTTGATAAATATACTTTCGGATTACAATATTATATCTGATAATATTTTTACGAGCAACAGAACAGTAGGGGTTCATATTCTTTATTCCGAATATAATAACATCTCTGATAATATTTTTACTTTCGACATTTCGTGGGGAATAGAAATATCAGTGAGTAATCACACTACTATTAGCAATAATATAATTTCAGTTAGGGGTTCAGGAATTTTTTTAGAAGTTGCAAACAACAATAATATAATTGGGAATTTAGTAACAGATGGCAATTATGGTATTGAGTTATCATTTTCACAAAACAACTATGTCTTTGGAAATACTGCGTTAAATAACTCTTACGGTGGAATCTCATCAATGTTTTCAGATAATAATACGATTATTTTAAACAACTTATCAAATAACGAAAAATGGGGAATTATTGTGCAAGATTCATTTAATGAAAAAGTCTTACAGAACAATTTACTAGGAAATAATGAAAGTAACGGATATTTTTTTCATACTATCTTTATGGCAATTTTTGCAAGAATAACTTTTGGTTTAAAACCTATTATACCAAATATTATTCCAAGAATACATTGGGATGGCAACTATTGGGGCGAACCAAGAACGAAACCTTATATTATTTCTGGTTATTTAGGATTTTCTTTATTAATGCCTAATATATTCCATAGACTACTGGGTAGAACACCTAATAATTGGTTTTATCTTGATAGGAATCCTGCACAAGAACCATATGATATAGAGATGTGACATTGGAATTAAAGAAAAAGTTTTTATAGTTGACCTAAAAGTACAAAACTTGACTTAAAAGTCTGACCTAAAACCGACTTTTAAGTCAAACCCGAAAAAGGGTACTGGTCATTTAAGGGTTGGTCATTTTGGGTTGGTAAAAAGGGGTTGGTAAACTTGTTTTTCACACAACATTTTTATATCATACCATCCTATAGATATAGTAATAAATTTGGGGAGGAACTATAAAGTGAAACACATCATCCCGATACTGGTTATCCTGTTGCTCTTATCATCTGGTTTTGTGGGTGTGTCAAATACGGCAGATGATTTATCTGTTGATGCTGAGGAGATGGATGATTTGGCATTCTATTATTATGATGGATATGATTCTTCTAAATCGGAGTATTATAAAGAATATTTCCAGAGGGATAGCTCAGAAATTGCTGATTTAGAAGAAATAACAATACCTGTAGAATCACCGCAAACAATTGTATCATCAGGTCCTATGGATTCTGCATGGCCGATGAAATGCCATGATACCCACCATACTAGTAGAAGCCCATATAGCACGGCTGATATTACTAGTGCTGAGAAATGGCGTTATATGACGAATAGTTGGATAGAAGACACTCCAGTCATTGATAGTAACGGAATTATATATGTTGGCTCTTTTGATGGTTATATTCATGCGGTTTATCCTAATGGAACAATGAAATGGAAATATAAGGCAGGTCAATTTGGTGGGATTTTGGGTTCTTCTCCAGCCATCAATGAAGATGGTATTATCTATGTTGGTTCATGGGATGACTACCTACATGCCATTAACCCTAATGGCACGAGAAAATGGAAGTTTTGTGTCCATGATAATATTGCATCTTCTCCTGCTATTGCTGAGGATGGGACTATCTATTTTGGAACTATGGGGAATAAGGTATATGCTGTTAATCCTGATGGAACGGAAAAATGGCATTACGATACAGGCTCTTGGATTACGTCGGATCCTGCTATTGGAAATGATGGTACAATATACATTGGTTCGACGGATGACTATCTATATGCACTATACCCAAATGGTACTTTGCGTTGGCGTTTCAAGACAGGTATGTATGTTAAGGGCCCTCCATCTATTGCTGAGGATGAAACTATCTATATCGGTTCATGGGATGGTTACCTCTATGCTTTGTATCCTAATGGCACTATGAAATGGCGATGCAGTCTAGGGGGCTATGGTACTGAGACCAATCCTTCTATTGCAAGTGATGGAACCATATATGCTGGAGGTAATGCACTGTATGCCGTTTATCCTAATGGGACGCTGAAATGGGTTTTTAATCTTGGATCAGAAAGACATATCGACCAGTCTTCTCCTACAATTTCAGCAGATGGAACCATTTACATCGGTACAAATATAGGTGAAACCTCTGGTGGTGAGATTATTGCTGTTAACTCTGATGGTATTGAACGATGGCGTAAAAGAATTGCTAACAAGTGGGTTGAGTCATCTCCCTCAATTGGTGAGGATGAGACCGTGTACATTGGAGCATCTTATGACATGGGAGTTGGTTATCTTTATGCTTTTGAACCAGATGATTCTAATCAACCACCCAGTACACCAAATATTGATGGTCAAATAATTGGAAAAGCTGGAATAGGTTATAAGTACACGTTTTCAGCATCGGATCCTAATGGCAATCCTGTTTCCTTGTATATTGATTGGGGAGATGGCTCTATGGAGGAATGGATTGGTCCATACTTTTCTGGACAAGAGATAGAACTTAGTCATACTTGGTCTGAACAAGGAAACTACACGATACGAGCAAAAGCAAAAGATACCCTTGGAGAGGAAAGCGACTGGGCGTATCTTGAAGTCACTATGCCGATGAACCAACAAATAAACAATGGTTGGTGGTTTTTACAGTTCTTACAAAACCACCCACGGATGTTTCCGATGCTTAGACACTTTCTAGAACTATAATTTACTTTAATTCTCCTTATTTTCTTTTTGTTTCCTTATCGATTGCATTAGCAAATTCTCCCATTTCTTATCCCCTAAACCAAGATAGATATTCGCAAAATGGGCAGGGGTATAGTCATTCAATGCTTGGTGTGGTCGAATAAAGTTATAATACAGTTGATGTCCTTTAATGAAAACAGAATCCTGTTTCTCCAAACCTCTCTGTGTCTTGTTACGTTCTCTTACCGTTCCATGTAACCTTTCAACCAAGTTGTTATCAAATTTGGTGTTGATGAATTTCTTGCCTTTAATCCCCACGTTGCCGATATGTATTGTCTCTCTTTTTGTTGTATGAAACTCCTTGTTAATCGCTTTTTTATAGGATTGTAAACCATCAGTTACAATACATCGGGGTCTATCATTATGACTTCGTTTCTTAGCAACCTGAAAGGCTTTCCTTGCTTTCTCGATGTTTCTCTCTTTACTGATTACACTTGCAAGATGAAATCGAGTAAATTCATCCATAACATTCCAAAGGTAAAACCAATCACCATCTATTTGTACCATCATTTCATCAGCATTCCAAACCGTTCCTAATTTAGGTTTGAACTGTGAAACATATTTATCCATTATCTCAATGTACTTTTTAATCCAGTTCAACAAAGTTGCGTGTACAATTTTCAAATCATAGAACTGCTTTAAATGGTCACATATTTTTCTAAGGCTTACCCCCTTGAAATATAAATCAAGTGTTAGACAGATAATTTTAGGATCGCCTTTCAACCGTTCAAAATACAAGTTATCTACAAACTTGCGGTTACAGTCTTTGCACATATATTGCTGTCTACCGTTCTTTCTACCATATTTTGTGTAGTTCTCACTTCCACAATGTGTGCAACAAAAAGGCTTATCAACTGCTTCTTTTATTGATTCTTTCGGGGTTGTGATATTCATTCTATCATGACTCCAGACCCCTCGAATGTTAGTAGCATTCTTGGGGTCATTATTTATTATTTTTAACCCAAAATCCAACAGGGTTGTACTACTAATTCTATATCTGTTGCACTCCTTATATACTCTCTTGTGGGATCGTTGAAAGTACTCCTGTTGTACAGGAGAAAGACGTGAATTTACAGGGGACATAACCATAATAGTGATAGATTTTTGTTGAAAACACACCCAAACCCATATAGAAAAGGAAGGAAGGTGAGGAGGAATGGTTTTTGCCTTCCTTATTTCCCCCGTATAGGATGGGATGCACGCATGCTTTAAACAAAAGAGAAAAAGCGTTTTTAGTATATAAAAGCCAATTTGGTCGATTGAAAGTATTCTATTCCAAATAACCTACTACATCCCAAATTTTGTTCATTTCATTAAGATATTCACATTTATCTGAATAAGCAAAAACACAATGTGGATCGCATTCATCTTTATAATGTCGTTTCCGACAATATCTATCAAATAATTCCCCATTAGTTTTTTGATACTCTTTTTGAAAAGAATCTGGGTTATTCTCTTTCAAATCTTTTAAAAAATCAATTCGTTCTTTATTGACAGACAAAAAGTTCCCTCTTACTGTCTAATTTTTTTTTTAACAAAGGTTCCACAAGTTTTTTTATAGATTGAAAAACTTGATTAGCATTTCTTTGACTATCACCATCAACAAAATGAATGTTGGGAAAAACTTCCATCTGTAAAAATTTCTCCCTAACCGTTTCAAGGTACTCATGTTTTTCAAATGAATTACAACTATCTCCACGTCCATTTATTCTTTCAATACCTACATTTGGAGAAACATCAATAATTAAAGTTATATCTGGAATGGGTGCAAAATCTTCATTCTGTTTTTTAATATAATCAGCATCAAGTCCTAATGCACTTTGATAGGCAATAGTTGAAAAATAATATCGATCCATAATCACAATTTTATTCTTTTCAAGATTTGGTGCAATCCGTTTCTGTACATTTTCTTTTCTATCTTCAACAAATAACATTAATTCATATTCGGGAGTTTTTTTATGGTTAAATACTCTAATTTTACTTCTTCTGCAAATTTCTTTAGCGTATTTCCCGTCCTTGGATGGTTCTTTTACAACAATAACAGAAAAACCTTCATTCTTTAGCCAATCTTCTAATAAATTACATTGCGTGGTTTTCCCTGCACCATCAATCCCATCGATGGCTATAAGTAATCCTCCAACTACTTCTGACATTATTTAGTTGCCTCCCCATAGACGGCTTTTTTTGTGCTCTGGCATCCCTCAAATGTATATAAATTTACTGTTAATAAAATATATGGTTTTTTAAAAAGTTTAATCTTGTTTTCACTCTGTTGTATAGATAACCAACCCCAATTGACCAACCCTATTTTACCAACGCTCATTTGACCAGAACCCGAAAAAGGGGGGTTTGCTCTTAAAGTGACTTTAGGAGCAGACTTTAGGAGCAAAAACAGGACTTTAAGAGCAAGTATTAAAGATTAATGAATTTTATTTATAAAGAAGAGTTTTGGGTGTTGCGATTTTTCAGCTTATTGCACCCCAGCATCTGGGATAGGTTCAGTCGCCCAAGGACGGAATAAAGCGATACTAAACCTCCGATTTAGACTATCTCCATTTCCAGGGCCTACACCACTTGGACCATCTGATGAATTCCACCAGTTATTACGAACATTAACAAATGAAAACCAAGAAAAGATACCACCAGTCCCGTTCAAACTCGCATAGCCGTTGTTAACAATGTTATTATAATTAAACTTCGTAAAAAAGACATTAAATGTCATCATTCCAAGGATACTGTTGTTAATTATATTGTTTTTTTCCACTTGTGTATTAATGCTCCCAATTAACCCAATTCCAAGACTATTATTGTAGATATTGCAATTTAATACTTTGTTTTTTCGTGCAATATCAAAAGGGAAAAGGAAACCCCCTGCAATCGTTAAACCTGTACCATTGATGTTAAAAAAACTGCAATTCCTAATTATATTATTCCCTGTATCAATATAAAACCCTTCATTATTGTCATGAATTATACAGTTTTCAATTATATTATCAGAGATACATTGGATATTTAAAGCAGGATATGAAGAGTTGACATTATTATAGATTTCACAACCTGATATATAGGAATATGACGGATGCATGCGATTAAAAATATCTCCCCAATAATGAAGAGTTATCCCTTGAAATTCATTATCGTGAACCGTACAATCTTTTATTGCAATACGCATCAGTTGCCAATCAGAACCTTCACACTCTATGCCAGCCCATGTTGTATTATAACATTCAGAATTCTCAATAACAACATCGGAGGCTTCATCAATATAAATGCCAATGTCCACATTGTAACACTCCGAAGAAGTTATAGTAATATAAGTAGAGTAATAACAGGAAATGCCTTTTGAAAGGAAATTTGATGGGGCATCATAGCCATCGAAACCAGAACAATTATCAATTTGAATATGGGTAGAATATCTAACACCAATTGCAATGTAATTTTCAAATGAGTTTGTATTTTCGATTTTTCCATTTTCAACATTAGCAAATTTAATACCAAAACAAAAATCATTAGGTGAAAAAAAATTGCTTACAGAGCAGTTTCGAATAACGAAAAAAGCATTAGTACTGTTTATGAAAATCCCTTCGCTAATTGACCCATCTCCAACGATAACCCAATCCTCGATAATATACGGGTCATTCTCAATACCATTACCACCAGTAACACCATTCTCAGGAGTGAATTCATCATTGCCGTCTATATAGATAGGTGGATGATTACCGTTTGATATACTTGTAGGTTCCCTTTTAGATAATATGCCAATATCTGCATTTATCGCAGGTGCTAATGCCAGACCTATGAAAAGAAATACAACCACAGCTACAGGAGTTTTCTTAGTCAATGCTTTCCTCCCAATATTAATAACTCGCTATAATATAGTAAAACATAATATATAAATCCTACTCTCTGTCACGGATTCTTCTATGTTTCCTTTACAGATACAATATTTTTTATACCCACAGATGTAAAAAAATCAGGAGTAATACCCATCTTAACCATCGAACGGATAAGAACCGTGATATTGTACGCAATGATCTTACAAAGCATCTCGTTCTCCTGGGCAACTCTATTTTTAGACTTAACTGATTCGCCAAATTTCTTCTTTATAGCACCGAAGGTTGATTCCACATTACTTCTTTTATGATAATGCTCAAGAAATTCATCGTTATGAAGTTGGAAATAATGAAATGTTTTCCTCCATAATGCAGATATACCTGATTTTCCAGTAGCATTCTTTTTAAAAGGAATAAACGGTGTGCCACCAAAGCTATCAATAAGTTGAAGGTTTTTCGCATGAGAAATACAGCTATAACGGATTATTTGTTTTTGATGTTTTTAGTTTGAGGGAGTTCCAAAATCATCGAAATTGAATACCTTTTTATCCTCCCACAAAACACAGGAGTGGATTCTTCCATTTTGACGTTTTAACGGAATAGGTTTATATATCATGATTGCCACAGGTTAGCATGCATAAAATATAGAGGTAGAACAATGAATGAAGAGTATAAATCTGTGATAAAAGAAATAGACAAAGCATTGCCGATTAACGGTGAGAAAAAAACATATCAAGAATATAAATCAGCAATCGAAGAAGTTGATATACTATTGCAGAAACTTGAGGAGAAAAACAAGATAGAGTATGATAATGAAAAGACATGCATTTAGTCTTTGAACAACTTTTGATTGCGAAGAAACAAATTGTTATGAAATTGGTAGAATACACATGATTTGCAGAATCTGTGGAGAAGAAACTGATAATCCAGATGGTATTTGTGATGAGTGTAAATTCTCTGTTATAGATTTAGATGGCATTTCACCAAACATGTAGAAATATA
>JAGLML010000079.1 GCA_023140035.1 Thermoplasmatales archaeon | reverse complement strand
CAGTGTAAACAAAACAGGCCATAAGTCAAATTCAACAATGGTTACGATAAATGAAGTGGGCCTGGGATTGAAATTGATGGAAGTTATTCATCCATCTATAGTCGAGCCAGGTAAAGCAAATATCGAAGTAAGTGTCATTAGTAAATACGGCGGTTTAGAAAATGTTACCATAGAAGTTTATTATGAAGATTCGAAACATTCTGAATATAAAACTAATAGCGAAGGAAAAGCATACATAAACGCCCCTTCAATGAACAATGACAACTATTTTTCACTCTACGTTAGCAAAGATGGATATAGCACATATAGTGGTGAGAAGGAAATAACAGTAAGTTCATTTGCCCGTGATTTAGGCCCTGATCTAGACATTACAACTCAATCTGAAGTGTATGAAGGGGCTTCAGTTACAGCTAAGGTTACTGATGACATAGGTTCTGGTGTTGAAGAGGCAACTATTTGGAAAGGATCTTTAGAACTAGATGAAACCACGGATTCAAAGGGATTTTTAGTATTCACTGCTCCTTCCGTTTTCATGGATAGGGAATATTACATATACGCGATTAAAAAAGGATATAATTTTGCAGAGAGTAAGATTACTATAAGAGATAAAAGTTCTAATCAACAAAAGTTGACTATTGAAACTGTAATTAACGAATCAGACGTTTTTTATGTGACAGTAAAAGATGAGAATAGCATTCCTTTAGGAGAGGTAACATTAACATTTAATTCAGAAGAAAAACTAACAAGTGAAAATGGCACTGTCTCTTTTACAGCACCAAATGTAACTATTGATACATTTTACTCTATAGAGTCAACTAGATATGGCTATCTTCCTGCATCTGCATCAATAGAGGTTATAAATTTGGATGGTGGTGAAACTTCTAGAAAAATCCAGATACGTACTATACCATATATTATGGAAAGCGAGGAATTTACTGTAACTATAAGAAATGATCAAGGTGATTTACTATCTGGTGCACGAGTAACCTTCATGGACACCAGCATATACACAGATTTCAAAGGTACGGTAACGTTTACTGCACCTGATGTAAATTGGGATAGAATTCAAGAGATTCTAGTTACAAAATCTGCATTTGAATCGACATCTGCAGAAATAACAATAAAAAACTATGAGGAGTTTCAATATTGGTATCTTGTAATAGTAATAATAATAATTCTGATAATAGGATTTATTGCGTTTTTTAAATACGGACGTATAATTTAGATTAAAAGGTAATCTACTAACCGAAAAAAATAAGCAATTAATTTCATATAAATTATGATAGGGCATTCCTGTTTTTATTTTATACCAAACATTTAAATAAAATATAAGTATTACATTTTATCCATCAGGGAGGCAATAAAAATGAATAAGAAAACAATAGGTATATTTATCTGTATGCTGTTAATCGCAACTGCTGTTTTACCGGTAGCAGGAACTATAGAAAATAGTAATATAAATAAGGTGAATCCTAAGAGTGGTTTACTGTTGCAGCCGCCTGAAACATGGAATAAAACCTTCGGCGTAATCACGGCAGATAATGGCTATTTCGTACAACAGACCACTGATGGAGGTTACATCGTTGTGGGCTCGACCTATTCCGGTGGAATTCCTGATGTCTATTTGATCAAAACTGATGCCAATGGAATCAAACAATGGGATACAACACCCTTTACTGGGGGTATTGGTTATTGTGTTCAGCAGACTACTGATGGTGGCTACATCATAACGGGTTCGACCTTCGGAATCAGTGATGCCTTGTTGGTTAAGACAGACGCAAATGGCGTTGAACAATGGAATACAACCTTTGGTGCGGCTAAATATGATGCTGGCTATTCCGTTCAGCAGACCACGGATGGAGGCTACATTGTAGCAGGCGCATATACTTACGTTCCTCCGCCAGGAGACTATGATGCTTGGTTGATCAAGACTGATGCTAACGGGGTTCAACAATGGGACCAAAAATTTGGTGGTACTTTTTCAGATTATGCCTATTCCGTACAGCAGACGAGTGATGGTGGCTACATTGTAGCAGGTTCTACTGATCCCACGAATTCAAATGTGGAAGTCTATCTGATCAAGACTGATTCAAGTGGGATTGCAACGTGGACGAAAACCTTTGGAGGAGCAAATACGGATATTGGTCAATCTGTTAAGCAGACCACTGATGGTGGATACATTGTGACGGGTTGGACCGATTCCATTGGTGCAGGACTCACTGATGTCTATTTAATCAAGACTGATTCAAGTGGGATCGCTACATGGACGAAGACCTTTGGAGGGGCAAATTACGATGATAGCCGATCTGTCTGGCAGACCTCAGATGGAGGGTACATCGTGGCAGGCTCAACCCTCTCTTTCGGAGCGGGATTCAGTGATGTTTATCTGATTAAAACCGATACAACTGGCAATGAACAGTGGAATGAAACCTTTGGCGGGGTACAGAATGATTATGGCTATTGTGCCCAGGAAACCACTGATGGTGGCTACATCATCGCAGGAGATACAAGCTCTTATGGCGCAGGTTCTTCTGATGTTTGGTTAATAAAAATTGGAGGAGGCGGACCCACATTAAAACTCACATTCCTTCTAGGAGCAATTACCAATCTCAACACGGGTGGAACGCAATCCACATTTGATTCAGTTGCCTTATTGTATATACAGTTCAATCCATTCAAATTTGGCATATATACCTCTGGCGAGACGGTAACGGTATCAAATCAGTACCTTGGAATCTTAACCCAAAGTTTTGCAATTGGATTTTTCAACGCTGCTATCTAAAAAACCTCTCTTTTCTTCTTTTTTAATTTCATATTGTAATTTATAGAAATTCAAACAGCATCTCCCAGTGTTAGAAAAAATATTGACTACTATTTACATAACATGAATGTTTAGTTTGTTTGCATAATTCTTTACCTGTATATATTCCTCTGTTGATAGAGGCCTTGCTATATCCTCGTATTCATAAGCATGATATTCTGGCTTATACTGAGCCATCACATTCACAGCAACTTCAGGTACATTTTTACAAATCCATTGTAAAATCGGCTCAGAACAGCACTTTACATGATTTGGTATAACAAGATGTCGTATGATTATTTCTCCTTGTTTGTATGCTATTTTATGGTTTCTTTTAACTATCTTAGTATAGTTGTCAACCTTAGATAATCGTTTAGCACAGTCATCATCTCCATATTTAAAATCAGTTAGATAAACATCGATTATTCCATCTAGCAATCCCATGGTTTCCTTTGAACAATACATATTTGAGTTCCACACCTGAGGTATGTTTTCTTTGCATTCTTTTAAGACCCGGAGAATATAGGCTAGATTTGATGTTGGATCTCCCCCAACCCAGTTAACATTTCTTGCTCCTTCATTTTTTCTTTTGCTAATTGCAGTCGCAAGTATCTCTGGCTTTACATACAAACCACAGACTTGCTGGCTAATATCCCAGTTCTGACAAAAAACACAGTGAAAGGTACAACCAGAGAAAAATACAGTATAGGACGGAACAAGAACATTTTCTTCTCCAAAATGCATAAACTCAGAGGCAATTCTTGCTTCTTTTACTCCACAGTTTCCAGAAGTTTTTCTCCTGTCAATCCCACATCTTCGTTCGCATAAAATACAATCTTGAAATATACGGTTTGCAAGCTCAATTTTAAGGTCAAGAAGCGATGTTTCTGGTTCTGTATCGCTTACTTTCATTTTTTTGAGACAATTATCATGTTTTTTCCATAAGGTATCAGTTGATTCAGCAATATCAAAAGCGACAGGAGCATTTTTACACTGAATATAGTGTGCGATTCCGTTTTCTTCCAAGATGTTAAAATAATTAGAGAGAATGCTTCTGAAATCGCTCATGTTAGTTTGTATAACGTTGATACATTAAAAACTATTTTTACGCATTTTATCTAGTTTTTAAATTGATCGATATCTATCTCCATCCCATCTCTTGCCGCAATTACTTTAACCCCAAGCTTTTCAGAAAGGTTCTCTGCAATCTCCCACGGCTTCATCTTGAGCATGGTCATACCAAAATGTGTGAGAATACTTACCTTTGGCTTGTTAACAGATATTATTTTTTCTGCATCTTTAAGAGAGAGGTGCTGAATCCCTTTTTTTTCTCTATATATGTCTTCATATAGGACAACGTTTATTATAAGGACATCACCTGTATAATGTGATTCAAGATTTTCAAAGTATTCTGTATCTGTAATTACTGAAATCGAACAATCTTTCCCCCAGATGTTTAAACCATAGGTTTCTACACCATGAATGTGCGTTACCGGTGTGGAAAACGAGATATTGCCTAGCGCGTAACTTGATTTTTCTTTTAATATCTCAATTTTATCAACATGATCTCGAATATATTTTAAAATCACGGGATCTTCTTCCAATGCATCACTTGGGGCAAAAACAATGCCTTTTTTCTTAAACCCTCCATTGGTCATAGCCTCTATCATAACATTGATGTCATTTGAATGATCGATATGGCGGTGTGTCAGTATTATACCATCTAAATCCATTGGATTTAATTTGGGTTTACTTGAGAGACAACGAACTAACGAACCTGGACCGGGATCAATCAATACGTCTGTATCATCAAGAGTCAGCCACATACCTCCAGATGCACGTAACTGTTTCATGACAACGAAGCGTGCACCAGCAGTTCCCAAGAATTTAATTTTGTTCATGATTTTTCCGTTGATTTTAGTTCTGACTTCATTTTTAAAGAAAATTATTAACAAGACGTACCTTATGCCTGTTTATGAATCTTTTCGATTATACCTATGATTTGGTTCGCCAGATTCCTCAAGGAAAAATCTCTACATATGGCGCAGTAGCAAGGGCATTAGGCGATATAATAGCTTCAAGAGCAGTTGGACGTATGATGAATCAAAATCCTGATGCAGACGATATGCCTTGTTATAAAATCGTACACACCGACGGTAGACTTGGTGGGTTTGGATTAGGAATAGATGATAAAATCAGAAGATTAAAAGAGGATAACATATTTGTAAAGGGCGGTAAAATCGTTGATTTTGAAAATGTGTTATTTGAGGATTTTAAAACCGATTATCCTTTGAAGAAATTGCGACGGGAACAAATCGAATTGAGTAAAAAGGTAAAAACAGAAGATGATTTTAACAAAATAAAAACTATTGCCGGTATTGATGTAGCTTACCCTAAGAATGAATTTGATAATGCCTGCGGTGCATGTGTTATAATAGACTATAAAACAAAGAGGGTTATCGAAGAAAAAACGGTTTTTGCTAAAGCAGATTTCCCATATATCTCAACATATCTTTTTTACAGAGAGTTTCCTATTGTAAAAAAACTTGTGGCAAATTTAGATTCTGACCCTTCGGTAATTATGTTTGATGGGAATGGAATTCTACATCCCTATGGATCTGGTTTGGCATCCCATGCAGGATTATTGTTAGACAACCCAAGTATAGGGGTTGCTAAAAGTCTGTTATATGGGAAAGTTGAAGAAAATACTGTTAAAATAAATAATGAAAAGAGAGGCTATGCTTTAATTTCAAAAAGAGTTAAAAAACCAATTTATATCTCTCCAGGACACAGAGTTTCTCTTAAGACCTGTGTTAGTATTGTAAGGCATCTATGCAGATATAAAATTCCTGAACCTTTAAGACTTGCACACACTCGCTCCAAGAAAAGTTTAATCAAGAGCAGATAATTCTTTACTAGATATTACAGGGATTCCTTTATTTTGGAACCACTTTTTATATTCTGTTACTTGGGATTTTTTGAGCGCTTTTTTATGGATATATGTTGCCTTTACATTTGGTGTTGCATCCAGTGCTTTTTCAAACATTTCACTGTCGATATTACCTGCCTTTATCTGATACGAAGGAATCATGTGACCAAAGGCAGCTTTTTTTTCAAATACTACATCAGTAAATCGTGGTGCATAGTGTCCACCTCCTATTCCCAACAA
>JAGLML010000078.1 GCA_023140035.1 Thermoplasmatales archaeon | reverse complement strand
GATCAATGGAAAGATCTTGAAGTACAATGGGATCTCAACCTAGATGGGGTAGGATATATAGAGTTTAACATAGATAGTGCATTTAATCTCGATGTCCTAGACATCTCTGCCTCATTTTTAGGAGTTGATATCATCACAAACTTTGATTGGAAACATCCAACATTACCTCATTATATGAAATTCAGTTGGGACATCGATTTTGACCTGAATGGTAGTATATTCATTGATACAGATTGGGATGAAATTGATGCCACATTCACCATCAAAAAAGATACAGCATCCTATCTACCAAAATGGGGAGTGACAATCAGTTCAACAAGCATGAAAGCAGATGATTATATGATATATTGGGACTTTTCAAATCCACCAGGACAATGGGTACTTGGTTACAGCGGACTTATTGAACCTGGAACATTGAATTCTATATTAATAGCATGGAATGGAAACTGGTATAATGCATTGTCTGGGGGTACCCCGATCTAGTAAAAAGTACTAAAATAATCTTCTTTTTTATTTTACATATAAACCAAGATTGTTCAAACTTATATGTTTAATAGGGATAGAGTTAGAATGCATTATATATACTTAGAAATTTATTATTAAAAGAGATTTTTCATACCAAATTTGGATTACTGAAAGAAAATTGAGCGCCCCGGCCGGAATTTGAATCCGAGTCGCGAGCTCGACAGGCTCGCATGATAGACCACTACACTACCAGGGCATATGATAATTTTTGTAAGAGGAGGTAAACAATTCTATTTCTTTAATCTTTTGGAGGGATTACTACTAGAATTTTAAAAAAATGCATAATCATTGTTTAAGAAATAAAGGATGGAAGTTGATGATTAGGTATATTAATGCTCTTCTCTTATTTCATCAAAGAACATGTACTCATCAATCTGATCCTTCAAATCTTCATACTCGCCAAGGCCAATCTGATACAATCCTTCCATCATACTAAAATTTTCCATAAGAAGTGTCACGTTTTCTATCTCCCCTAGCGATAGATTCTCAGCAGCTTGCTTTATGAATTTACTTGCATTATACCTAAGCAAGGTGATATTTTGTCCTGCCTGCAAAAAGCTAACGTAATAGCCCAATACTTCAATGTATCTCTCGCGTTCAGTAAAGTTCTTTGCGTTGACAAAATACGGTTTTGATTCACCAAATTTGTCGTGAGATGTCAAATATTTAATCATTGCATCGGTACAGTTTTCGATACATCTTTCAATTAAATTCTCTGTCGTATTCACCCATTCATTGTTAAACCATACACTGGCGTTTACTAGTGCATTATTAAACCAAAACAAGGCAAAATCAAAATTGAGATTTGCCACTTCTCTGATTTCACGGGCAGAATCTATCGTTATGGATCCCTGAAGAAAATTATCGGTGAAGTTTTCACTTTTACTGTGAACATCTTGAATTTCAACAATATGCTCCGTTGTTAAAGTTTCGATTTTTGATTTGTTGACAATATCTGCAACAAAATACGTAACAATAATCGCCCCAACCATGATTGCTGCTAGCATGATAAATATATTCCTATTAAATTCTCTTGCCACAATTTCACCAACCTTTTTATGATATTAAAGTAAGTCCTATCCTATGTTCATCCCAGAAGAAGATTGGGCATACAACAGGACTTTTTGTACTACTCCATTCTATTCTCGCCAAATTAGAAAAGGATAGTGCAAGTATGCTACCAGTTTGAGAATCTACCAATCCTTTTCCAGCTTGGTATAATGAATAGTTGATATAATTATCTCCATATTTCTCTATTCTTATCTTGTACCAGCCGTTATATAGATACCCTCCAGGAAAATCAGAGTTTAATTGAATCCATTCACTTGATGATTTATAGTAAAGCTTTACAACATAATCTGACGGATGATCGGAACCTTCTTGGGCATACTCTAATTTTACTTTTGCGATATCGTTGTCATCAGTATTTTTAAAATCTAAAAAGAGATCAGATTCTTCACTTATATTCCCACATGCAAACCAGACTTCCCACCAAACTATATCACTGTTAAACTGAGATATTGAATAATTCCAATATTGTGGGCTACAAGATGCTCTTAACTTTGTCTTAAAGGATCCAAGTGTAGAATAATGATAGCTAGAGGCTACCTCGAAATTGCTTTCTATTGATTGCTCAGTGGTTTCAAACCATGTATATTCTTCATACGATTGAGTTGCTTTTCCTCCGGCTGAATCGTCGGAAAAATCTTCAACAATCATAGTTGGCGCCTCAAATGAGGAAATAATTACTACTGTTGGATCATCGTCATCAGTTTCTCCATCTCCATCCATATCTACGCCATCATCAACTGCAGGATCGTCGGTCAGTTCAGTTGCATCATTTGTTCCATTTTCGTTGGTATCCCAGTATACTGTTCCTTGATTTGATATTTCGGTACCGTTAACTAGGCTGGAATTAATAGTTACCTGAAAACTTAATGCAATGCTGCTTTCTGCAGGTATCCCTCCATTCCAATTTATTTTATTTTCTCCAGAATCGTATGCTATTGTACCTGAACTTGCTTCTGCGGATCCTGAGACATATTCTGTGTTATCAGGTAAGATATCTTCGAATTCATTCCCAGGATTATTACTTTGATTCGCTGTTCCAATGTTACTAATAGTTATTGTATACTCCAATGTGTCTGTGGGTTCTGGGAGGTCACCGTTTAGATCTTCGACAGTTTTTCTTGCAAGAACTTCTGTTTTAGCATATCCTGAAAATTTAAGGTTATCAATAAATGCGGCACTATCAACTTGATTATCTCCGGTATCTTTTATATCAAACGTTGCCGTTATTTGTTCATTTGGAGAAACAGGATGTTCCCTTCCAATGAGAGCCGTAGCACCTCCATCGGCTCCTGTGGGATTTGGGGTTGTTGTTAACCAATCAAGGCCATCAGGATTCCCACTGGTGGCAAATACATCATAACCGGTCCCTGCAATATCTGGGGCAGATAATACAAAATCTCCACCATTGACATCTATTATATATTCTGTTGTCCCTTGTGATGGGGAATCAACCGTAATCGTGAACTGATCATTATACGATGACCCTATATAATCAGGATATTCTGCTGTAAAAAACTGAACATCATAATAGAGATAATGCATGTATTGAGGAACTTGAAGCGTCAAAGTAAGTGTTGCTTGATCTCTAGGAGTATCGTATTTGCCTGCCGCAAACCAATTTCCTCGCTCATCACCGGGATTAAGCCCACCCGTGGTTACTGGATTATA
This sequence comes from Thermoplasmatales archaeon, assembly GCA_023140035.1. Lineage (GTDB taxonomy): Archaea > Thermoplasmatota > E2 > DHVEG-1 > DHVEG-1 > JAGLML01. The sequence continues at coordinate 2,705 of JAGLML010000078.1, read as the reverse complement.
TTCAGCTACCCCTGTTGTTAAAAGAATAAATGATGATCCATCGGTAGGGAGCATTGTTCCACGAGATGAAAGAGCAATTGATTGTCTATGGCCTAAATGATCTGTGTCTATATAGCTAGAGTTTATTAATGTTGATTGATTTGCAAGAATGGCATTTGCGAGATCAAGACCAGTATATGATCCTGCTTCAACAGTTTCTGATGAAATTGCCAGGGATAGAAACAACGTCATTATGGCAATAATTATGGCGAAATTTTTACTTTTCATTTTATTAATCACCTCCGGGGTAGCTTATAATGGTTAAAATGTTTGATTCTGTAAACAAATCGTCTTGTGTGCCATCATTCGGAGTGACTATGCATTTCCAACTTTCCCAAAGATTCGTTTCTTCTGAAACGATAACACTTTTATTAGACTCTCCATCTTTTGTACATATATAATTTTGATAAATTTGTTCCGCAGATAGTGCATCATTATAAATTCTCAATTCATCAATTAAACCAGTGAAATTATTTTCTCCCGCCTTTGGAACTCCTGTTATTTGCAGATCATCTATAGCCATAAATTCATTGGATGATGAGGTAGACCACCAAAATTGTAGAATTAAAGTATCTATAGAATCAGGTATTTGAGCTTCAGCAAACGTCCACTCAAGTTGATTTCCATTACCGATCTGAGGATTGAGTTCTTCAAAAATAGGAGTCCAATCGGTTCCATTTAAGTAATAAAAACCAATTTCATCCTCTGATTCCGTACTCTTATAGCTATACCATACAGAAACTGTTACATCAGTATAATCTGAGATATCAATACCTGTTCTATTAAAGGCAGCATATTCTGGATCAAAGTCACCAGTACCTCCAATAGAATATGTTCCAGTTCTTGGATCTAAATCATCAGAAGCTCGAAGATCAAAATCACAATCTATCCTATTTCCTGAAGATACATTAACATATATCTCATCTAAATAAATATAATCCCAATCGCTGCTAGCATCACACTGGACAGTTACTCTTGCCTGGTCTGTAAAAGTATAATCAGTTTCATTGATGTAACATACAGTATGATAAAAAACATCATTACTATATTGTCCTGAATCAATAACGATAGTTTCTAATGTATATAGATTCGATCCATCATAATAATTCACCCAAAAATCCTCTCCGTTTTCCATAGATCGTGCCATCCACCAGAAATCGATTGACATTTTTGTGTATTCCGCAGCATCAGCAGTTATTTCGTCAGTATATGTTGCCGATGACCATCCACTATTATCCCTAAGTTCTATCGCGCAACTTCCCTGATGAGCATATGTACCACCAGTATACATATTACAATCTTCACCACCATCATTCCAGTTTCCCCAGTTTGCACTCTCAAAATCGTCATAGAACAACGTTTCAAATTCTTCATCCCCTGCAGTTTTATTATGTTCACTCCAACTATCTTTTTCATCTTGTGTTTCAAAACTTGTAGAAAATATTGTTTCACTCGTTGCAATGCCTGTACCTTTACCTATAAATCCTATTGGAGTATCTCCAGAACCAAGAACTTCCCCAGAAGTATGAGCTTTTTCACTCTTATCTAGCAATCCATCAATATAAATGCTACAATCTCCTGTAGAAGAGTTATATGTTGCTACAACGTGATGCCATGCATCATCGCTTATATTTGAAACTCCATGGACATCGACAGTACCATCGCTTGCATTTGTACTCCATTTAACAAACCCGTCTGAAATTGCTAGATCCCAGTATTTGCTCCTACCAAAAGACACGAGGGTTCCCGAATTCAAATTCGTTTTAACCCAAGATTCAACTGTAATTTTATTAATATAATCATTATCAAAGCAATATGGGATTGAAATGTAATCTGTGCCGTTATAACTGTAAGCACCTCCGACCTTTCCACTGCTATTCCATGTTGCATTATAAACAGTCCCATTATTATTGTTTCCAGAGTAATCTTTTGTTTCTGTTGCGCTTTCGGTATCAAAAGGCATCAATAAATTGGTTATTGGACTGTAGGTAGCTCCCTGTTTCACCAACCAATTGTAGATATATGTCAAAGCGTCAATAGCAGGTTCGATAGAATAGTTATAGCAAATTAAATCTTCATCGATGGTATTTGTTCGAAGGCTGGATATTAACATTGGATGGATAAGGGATGGAGTGTCTTCTTGCAATTCCTCCTGTTTGAGAACGCCATCAAATACTATGTGCCTACTGCCGTCGTCATAGATGATGTAAACTGTTATTCTTATCTCATCATTTTCTGTTAAAAGTGAGGCATTTGGGGGAGTTTTGCCCTCACCAATTTCCCATGGATTATTTTCGTATTTGTAGATATTTGTCTCATTTGATTGACTAACAAATATCTCATATGAAAATATTGTTTCACCACCCATATGTTCAATAATAACTGTTCCATCTTCAGTTACATAGCCCATTAAATGAACATTCGGTTCAGGAGACGGTATTGGAACAGGAAGCATCTGCATATAGATTGATATAGAAACAACTACAGCAATAAAAACAATAAGTAGACCACCAATTACTTCAGATACTGCACTATCGTTAGCATGTATTACGCTATTTTTCATCTCTCCTAACCCACAAATAACTCTCTTTCTCTAATAATATTTAAAATCTTCGTGACATTTTGTCGGTTTGGAGATTGGGCATTTTAGAATAGTACTTTGAATA
>JAGLML010000077.1 GCA_023140035.1 Thermoplasmatales archaeon | reverse complement strand
AATTTAGAGGTATTTTGACGTCAAGTTTCATATGTGGATTTTTTATTAATAAGTAATAGCTTTGCACCTAAAGTCGTATTTTTGCACCTAAAGTATAGTATTTGCATCTAAACTCTATTTTTACATTAAAATTATTATTTTGTACAAAAAGTCAATTATTATCTCTTTAATTGCAAGCATTTAGCCGCAAATAATATAAATAATGAGAAAAATGTCGAAATAATAAATGGGAGGAGTATATAATGGTTCGAATTGCATCATTTAATGTTGAAAATCTCTTTGCACGACCTAAGGCATTTAATCCAACCGATTGGAATTATGGACTGAAAGTATTGAATGCTTATCGTGATGTAAACGCTCTACTTTCTAAATATTCCTACAGCGATGCTGATAAGCAGCAAATTCGTGATTTGTTCGTTGTGCTTGACATCTACACTATAAATAATAACGGGGCTATCAGACGCAAACGGACTCAATATCCACGTTGGGCTTGGTTTAGAAAAAATAAGGGAAATTTTGATCGACAACCTAAAGATACGACCCAAAATGTTGAAATTATCGCAAAAGGTCGTGCTGATTGGATTGGCTGGGTTGAATTGGCTAAAGAGACAACTAACGAAATCAGCACACTGATGACTGCACGGGTTATACAGGATGTTGGTGCTGACATTATTGGAATTGTCGAAGCTGAGGATCGACCGTCGCTTGTGCGGTTCAACGATGATTTGCTTGATGAACTCTATAGTCACGTTATGCTGATTGATGGTAATGATAAGCGTGGAATCGATGTTGGAATTATGACACGTGATAAATTCGAGATTGAGTCAATTCGATCTAATGTCGACACAGTAGATGCGATTGGTACGGTTTTCAGCCGAGATTGTCCCCAATACAAGATAAGCACACCAAATGGTACGGAGGTCCACATTCTTGTAAATCACTTTAAATCTAAATCTGGAGGTGGTGGAGGTGTGAAACGTCAGCGACAGGCAACTGAAGTACGTAGAATCGTAGATCGTTTAGTTGCTCAGGGTAAACATGTCATTGTTCTTGGGGATCTTAACGAGGGTCCTGCTACAGATGGCAGCCAAGCTGCCGACTTGATAAATTTATTTAACAATAACAGTCCACTCGTTGATTGTTTCGCGCTTCAAGGTTTTCAATTTGGAAATAGACCTGGTACTTACAACTCATGTACTTTGAGGAACAGGTTTGACTACATTCTTATTTCTCAGAGTCTGCACCTTTATTTTATTGGAGGTGGGGTTTTTCGAAAAGGACTGTGGGGTAATGGGGTAAGGAAACCGAAAAATTGGGATATTTATTCAGATATGACAAAATCCTCAGAGCAGGCATCGGATCATGCAGCAGTGTTTGTTGATCTAAATATTTAAAAAATAATAACATAATCAAATCTTCTTTATGAATTGCGGCTTTGCCTGTAAAATCCATTTTGCCCGTAAAGTCGTTATTTTTCCGCACTTTACGGACAAAGCCCTGAATGGGGCTTTGCACAATAAACCGTGCTAATGCTTCTTTTGCACAATAAATACCCATTTTGCACAATAAACCATGACAAGAATTGTTACGCACTAAAATTAAATAATTTCCAACAGGGTTTTCATCTAAATGTCATGTGGTTCTTGAGCTGGACGCCAATCAAAGTTAGGTCTTGGGATGAAGAACAATATTGTCCCTGAGATGACTTTAGGTCCAATGCCATTCCAATCATCCCAATAGTTATTAATCCAACGATTAGAAAAAGCTGGATAGAAACCCCAGCCCAACGCACAATGGGCATCGTATGAATTGTTAATGAAATTATTCTGTATTACGAAATTGAAAATCCCGTTCCAAATCTCCAACCCATTATCGTTATCTTCAATATGATTCCGATAAATTATGTTACGGTCACCTATAATAGTAATACCAACCCAACTACATCTACTAACCCTATTATAAGAGATAAGGTTATGATGAGAACCCTTAAGAAGAATGCCCTCCAAATCCATATCACTGATAGTATTACCAGATATTTCGTTGTTATTTGATTTAGTTACAACAATGCCTTGTCTGATAGCACTATGACTGAGATTGTTGTTGATAATCTGGATATTGGAACAATTCCAACAGTAAATCGCTGACGTAAGCATATGACTGACATCATTTTCAGAAATCAAGCAGTTAGTAGCACTATTTAACGTGATAGTTCCAGCTGCGACATTTCCCTCGTTCTCAATACGAAAACCACTAAGGGTTACTCCATCAACTCCCCAAATTAATAAAAGGGAATGACCTTTTCCATCGAGAAATGGCTTGCCAGTATCACTCCCAGTACCCAGTTCGTAAGGTATTCCTACTAATGTGATATTATCTTTTAGAATTTCTATACCGTGTTCGTTATACGTTCCACTATACACCTCAATGATGTCACCTGGATTTGCAATGTTCACCGCCTCTTTTATAGAAGTATAATCCCCATCTCCTTCATCATCGACAGTGATAACATCTTCGCTAAATGTTTGGGATGACACGCCTACAAAACCAGATGATAAGAGCAACAGGATAACCAGTATCGGGATGATATGCTTCACTTTATAGTTCCTCCCTGCTAACACTATATCTATAGATGCTGTTGTATATAAATGTTTATTACTTACTCTGGAAACTGGTTTTTCATCCTAAATATCATATGGTTCCTGTGCTGGATTTCTGTCGAGATTAATCCAAGGTATTATTCCTATTAGTCCAAAACTCCCAAATATGATTTTTGGCCTATTACCAGTCAATCTATCCCAGTAGTTTGAATCCCAGAAAGTTCTTACTATGAACGAAAAATATGCATGTATTCTGTTATCAATAAAGTTGTTCTTTTCGATGATACTATTTATGCATTGTACTACAACTAAACCAAATATATTGTTATGAATGGTGTTAAACCTGATGATGATGTTGCTGTTTGAAGTAAGCCATATGCCCATGATAAAGTAGGTGTCCGTTATGCGATTACCTGTGATATTGATGTTATTACAAGAAAAAATATGTAAACCACGTTGTATGGTAAATTCGCTGATATTTACCCAATTAGTCGAGACACGAATATGACCTTCAATAATGGTTGTCTCCCTATCTTCACCAATTAGATTAATAGATTTATCCACTGCTATAAATGTTTCATTATATGGTGAACTATCATCATACACAAAAACAGTATCACCATCTGATGCGTTGTCTATTGCTTCTTGAATAGTGGAATAGTTTCCAGGACCACTTCCTCCAACATAGAGTGTATCTCCTAATGAGGTCGATATTGGAGTTCTCTCAACCATTTCAATTCCTGATACGGGTAAAACAGTACCAATCAACAGTATACAAACAAATATTCCAACTATTTTCTTCATTTTCTAACCTCCCGTTATGTATTCTCATAGACGGTATGATATATAAATACTACCTACGGCAGGGATAAACAAATATATCAGTTCTGCATTATTAATATGGAGAGGGGGAAAGTTATGGAAAGAAATAACCTCATAAAGAAAGGAGTAGTAGTTGCTGTTATTCTTTTGTTCATCGGAGTATCTTGCATACCAACTGGCATCACTTCAAAGGTTGCTCCAATAGATGATATTCAAAAGGAACCTCATGGCTTCTTTTTCGGCTTGAGAGGGAATATAAGGTTTGATTTCAATCTTGATGCTTTTCTCGAACCGATAAAACCATACGGTGGAGCATACTATTTTCCGTTTAATGTGAGTTATAAGGTTTCTGGCATGTTCGCTGATATTATAACAAGATGGTTTATAGGGCGGACGCATATGACCATTGAATTATCTATAAAGGATGTCCCTGAATGGGCTGAAATTACGGTTTCTGACAATACTGTACACTGCGAAATTAGTACAGATTGGATAAGATGTGAAGAACATCCCTACATCCAGATAACTTTAGATCATAGGGCACCTGCTTTTGAACTATCATATTATAAAATAGTGGGGGCATCTATTTGTATTAAAGGACCTTTTGGTTTTCTCACTTGGATACATGGTTCAGAGGGTGAAGAGGAGTTCCCATTTGTGCCAGATTATCTGCCAATAATGCATATAACACCAGAGGGTCTTTATATAGAGATACCACCGGGGCAAATGGGAAAATTAAATATCTTAATAGAAAATCTTGGTAATGGTTTAACTTTGGTTAAATCTGAAATTATTGAAATTCCTTCTCCAGATTGGTGGGTTTATATCCAACCTGAAACAGTTTTGGATGTAGGTGAAGAGAAGGAGGCACCTCTATTTATCAAGCCTCCTGAAAATTTCACGGGTTCTGAACAAATAAAAATTTCTTTCACCCCATGTTATTACTATAATCCTGAATTACAAGGAAATACTGAAACTTTATCTATCACAGTTAGATCTCAGCCCTAAGGAAGATTTACGATTTCATTGAATCTCTATTTGAAAAAGGATTAAATATGAAGCATATCACATATCGAAAAGGGATTGCCCTTGCTGTTATTCTCTTATTCATTGGAATGAGTGTTATTCCTTCAACTGGAAATAGGGTATCCTTTGATGACATAACACCACCAGTTACAACTTGTACACTTAATCCACCTGAACCTAATGGAGATAATGGTTGGTATGTCAGTGATGTAGAAGTTACTTTGAATGCTACTGATGATATATCTGGTGTGAATGTAACGTATTGGAGAATTGATGGAGGGGCATCTCAAATTTATACTGAGCCTATTAATGTAACAACTGATGGAGAACACTGGGTGCAGTATAGGTCAATTGATTATGCTGGTAATGTGGAAGATTGGAAGTCAGTTGAATTCAAGATTGACCAAACGAAACCTCAAATAGAACTTTATTGGGAGTCATATAAGGTAGATGGTATATGGTATGTAATTTTTACACCATATTGCGGTGACGCCACAAGTGGTATAGATAGAGTAGAGTTCTATAAGAATGATTTGTTGATGCATACTGATAATGAATCTCCTTATGAGTGGAATTATCCACCTATACATACAAGAAGTTATGTAATAGGATTAATTTTTAATCCACAACTTATTGAGGAAAATGTGACCTTTTTCGCATTTATAGTTAGAGTTTATGAATTACTTCTTGATGATATTGAAGATTCCTCCTTTGATGTCATTGCTTACGATTTTGCTGGAAACTCAGCGAAAGATGGAATAGGTGGTCATCCTCCTCCTCCCAAATTTGAAAAACATTTCTTTAAGCCTTTGACATTTCCAAACAACTATACAGGGAGAATAGGCTTATTCTTCATCAACGCAGAATTTGAGGAAGGTCCTTTATAGATAATTGTGAGGCATGATATATAATGAATAAGAAGATACTCATCGGTAGTATCATAGCAGTTGTAATACTTGTTCTGGTGTCGTTTACAGGTGTTGTTGGTTATCAAACTACTAAATCATCTACTATCGCCAAAGCATCACCATTGTTCAGTGTCAGAAGTAAGAGGGCGATAGATGAAGAAAGCAAAGATTTGACTTGTGATTATGTTGGGAAGGGAGAAGAAAGTGTTTTATCAATTCCAAAGCGAGATGATAAAAAAGTATTACAGCAAAAGTTTATAGATAGTATTAGTAAAATGGATGATAAAACATTCAAAAGATTTCTAAATCTAATTATCAATCAAATGCAAAAGAATGATGAGTATGATGATGTAAATATCAATGAAGTGATAACTGCTATTCATCAATTAAGGGATAACCCAGATAGAATTAGTTTAAATGTCTATAAAAATGGTAATTATACTTGGAGATATGAATTTACACCGACTTATTGTTGGTTTCCTTTTTGTTTTTTCTACGAAGCAATTATTGTGATAATATGGGCGCTAGATTGGATCTATTATTTCATTTTCATATTTACTCATAATCACCTTTTTCCATGTGAACCATGAACCAGCAGGAGACGAAGAAATAAAAAA